>CALCTI010000589.1 GCA_937894105.1 uncultured cyanobacterium | reverse complement strand
CCAAGGTCACGCCCATGCCCTCAACCTAAAAGATAGCGGCGTTGACGTTATTGTCGGTCTCTACGAAGGCAGCAAGTCCACCGCTAAGGCTGAAGCTCAAGGATTAGCGGTCCTCCCTGTAGCCGAAGCCGCAGCCAAAGCCGACTTCGTAATGATCCTAATGCCGGACGAAGTGCAGAAAACCATCTACACCAGCGAAATTGCCCCCCACTTGAGCGCCGGTAAAGTGCTTGCCTTCGCCCACGGCTTTAATATTCACTTTGGTCAAGTGGTTCCCCCCAACGACGTTGATGTGGTGATGATTGCCCCCAAGGGACCGGGGCACCTAGTTCGTCGGACGTATGAACAGGGGCAAGGAGTTCCCGCATTGTTCGCTGTTTATCAAGATGCATCTGGTCAAGCCCGTGACCTAGCAATGGCCTACGCAAAGGGGATTGGCGGCACTCGTGGTGGCGTTTTGGAAACTACCTTCCGTGAGGAAACGGAAACGGATTTATTTGGTGAGCAGGCGGTGCTATGTGGTGGTTTGAGCGCCCTTATCAAGGCGGGCTTTGAAACCTTGGTGGAAGCGGGCTACCAGCCGGAGTTGGCTTATTTTGAGTGTCTCCACGAAGTGAAGCTAATTGTGGATTTGGTGGTTGAAGGGGGCTTGGCGAAAATGCGCGATAGTATCTCCAACACCGCTGAGTATGGGGACTACGTTAGCGGTCCTCGGGTGATCACCGACGAGACAAAAGCAGAGATGAAGCGGATTTTGGGAGATATCCAAACGGGAACCTTTGCCCGTAATTTTGTGGTGGAAAACCAGTCCGGTAAGGCTGGCTTTACTGCCATGCGCCGCCGGGAAGCTGAGCATCCTATCGAAGAGGTGGGTAAGGACCTGCGGGCGATGTTTAGCTGGATGCGAGAGGACGCATAAAGCCCTTTAGGAGCTGGGTTCGACGTAAAGCTACTTTTAATAAGCATCCGTTACCCCCAAGTAGGACAGCCAGGCAGAAGCAATAAGGTGTGATATCAATCCGCCTATCCTTCGCGTAGGGGGCGTGCCAACGCACCGCACAGAAACTAAAGCTTTTGGTGCAGTGCGTTGGTCACACACCTTACCGCCAAATCCTTTCTGGACATGGCTTTGTTAGGGTTTTGCGAAGTGGAAAGCTTAGCAAGGGGAGAAGCGAGCTTCAAGCTGTGATCGCGTCGTCAAACTCGGGTCTTTAGGCAAATAAGCTTTGGGGCAATAGGACCAGAGAAGGCTAGGGGCTGTCATCAATTAAATCTCAAGTTCAATAGCTGCAAGGGTTTCAGCCCCTAGTATTTTTTATTTGAAAGGGCGTGTACTTCCCACTGCACAAGGCTTCTGAAGTTTAATTGATGACACGCTCTAGGAAATCGCTTAATTCCTAGCCTTCTCTGGTTTTGGGTATTGCTGAAGTAAAAAATGAAGCCGCGAAAAAGGTGGCGGCGGAACCTGTGAATGGTGTGTCCTGATCAATGAATTTTAAGGTGCCCAAAATTCTCCTTTGCCATTTTCTTCGTTTTCCTCTTGGGAAATTTCCGTGACCATTTCTTGAATCAGATCTTCTAATTCTGTTTCATCGATTTCTGGATCATTTTCTAGCGATCGCCCGCTCTTTTGGAGGCGATTGCCCTTAGGAGTACCGTCCGCCTCAAACCGTTCCCGATCATTACTCAACTGCTGAAAAGCACTCGGGCTAGGAACTTCAGAGTCATGGGCATCGAAAAAGTAAGCGCTAAGGGGATGCTTAAATAGGCTTAAATCGTCACTTTCCTCAGGACCATCCAAGCTTCCCCAATCGGCAATCGCCTCCGCCGCCAAATTATGTTTATGAGACAGTTCTGTAATCAACTCACCGGCTAAATCTTGCATCAAACCCTGAGACATATTTTGACCGGAAAGGGGAGTGGGCTTTTCGGTGGACGTGCTCCTCGCACTTAAAAAATTTTGAGAATGCTGAGGTTTAGGATGAGGAGAATTCGATACACCCGTGGGCAATATTGCGTTGTCCAAATCTTCTGGAGTTCGCCAAACGTCACTGGAATCAAAAGTGGGAACGACATCGGACTCTAAGGCTGCCACCAGTTCAGCGTGTAATTCCCCAAAGGAGCTATCAAAACCAAAGGCAGCGCAGGCTTCAGCGATCGCCACTGTGGCGCTGTTCGCAACTAAGTCATGTCGATCGCTTCCTGGCGCAGACCATCGCCCGGTCCCAAAACTTTCCTCACAGGCGCTCAAGTCAATGGAGAGATGAACCCGGCAAGCCGCAGGGCGCACCGGATACACCAAACATTGCCCATTTTTCAAAAAGACACAGGGAATTTTTTGGGACAGGCGATCGCTCGGATTAACGGTCTCAAGGCGTTGGGCAATTTTCCCAATCCGCTCAGCAAGGGTTCTTCGTTCTAGGTCCGTCAGGGAGCGTCGTAAATGATAGGCAATTAACTGCGACTCTGGCTTAGACACGGGCACATTCAAATAGCAACAACAGTCACAGCCAGACTGACAGGCGATCGCCCCTGACCTTCGACCCACCATCTGAGATGATTTTCGAGGCAACCCCTTCGCCGTATCTGCGCCCCTGCGCGTCAGGTCAACATCTGTTGTGCAATCAATCGCCCTGCCAGCCTCCCCATCGCCCCCACGCTCACTCGTCGCCCGGTCAATAAACTGATGAGTTAACGCCACCGCCGTATGGGCAACCATCTGAACAATCTCAGGCGCAACCTCGCTCTTTCCCTCCGCCACCAAACACCCAATAAGAGTTTCCGCCGATTCAGCCATCGCCCCAATCGTGGTACGGATTTGTTGATAGCGCTCTAAGGGATTAAGAGTCATAGGCTCAGAATTAGCCGCCACCAAGGGAAAAAACAGGATCGTTACAGAAAAATGTAATTCCCAGAAAGCAAAACAGCAAAACAGAAAATAAGGGCAATGAATCCAGTTAACTCAATCGCTGAAGGATAGGGCACGTTATCGATCAACATCAGAAGCCTGATCCAGTATGAAATATCGCGCCCTATTTTAAAAAATCTAGGGGCTATAAAGCTTCCAGGGCAAGACCTTGAAATTCAGCGTATGGCAGCCCTTAGGCTCACCAAAGTAAATTCACCAAAATCAACTAACTAACTCAGTCGATTTTCTTCGCCACTGGCATGTGACCCACCCCGTTTTAACCTTATTTAACTTGACGGCGCAGCGCAACCAGCTCCACAACAACAGCTGCATCTTGGGGCGTAGACGCTTGGGGTGCATCGCCAGCAGGTAGAGCACCAGCAGAGCTAGACCCACCTAGCATTTGCGCTTTCATTGCTTCCAGCTCGTCGTCTACGTTGCCGGACGATTCCAACGCCGCAAACTGACTTTCAAGGGACGCGCCGCCCAAGTCTGCCGCTGCTTCAGATCGTGCTTCCATTTCCATCACCTTCTCTTCCATGCGCTCAAAAGCCGCCATGGCGCTGCCGGTATTCATGGAACTTAAGGAGCTTTGTAACTGCTCGTTCGCCTTGGCAGCCGTGGCTCGTGCCTTAAGCATATCTTTCTTGGTTTTCGCTTCAGAAATCTTACTTTCCAAAGCGACTAGGTTCTGCTTCAGCTTGTCTGCCAAAGTAGTTTGACCGTCTAGCTGTCCCTGTAAAGAACCGGCGGCATCAGCTTTAGCCTTTCTCCGAGTTAATGCCTCCCGCGCTAATCCTTCATCTCCCTTTTGCAGCGCCAGTTGAGCCCGCTGCTGCCACTGATTGGCTTCATTGTTGGCCTGGGTGTATTGCTGCCTCATACGGTTCTGAGCCGCGATCGCCTTAGCCACCGCCTGCCGCATCTGCACCAAATCCTCCTGCATATCAATAATTGACTGCTCGAGGATTTTTTCAGGATCTTCGGCATTGCTCACCATGTCATTGACATTGGCTCGAATCAGCCGGCTAACGCGATCAAAAAGTCCCATGGTGCTACTGCTCCTCCTAGTCCTGCGATTTCCACTGGCAACTGAGCTAAACAAACTGAAAACCCTTGCCACTTGCTTTTAAATGCTTAGCAAAGTAAGCAGAGGTCAAGTAAGTTGCGTCTAAGTACAAGTACTTCGAATGCAAAAAGGCATTGAAAGACTCAACAAAACCCATCCTAAAATAGGCCTGAATAAAAGGCCTAACCGCACATTAACAATTTTTTGGCGGAATCGCCGCACCAGATCACCCCACCAGTGCAGCAAAGTGCATTGTCACAGCGCAGATTGTTGGGACAGCGATATCCCCATTTTCTCCTTCTCCCCTTAAACGCCTGATGTGAATTAGCTCTGTCCAGAGACAAAAAAGCTAAAGCCTCATCCCATAAGGGTTACACCGTAAAGTCGCAATACGCAGAGGTCGATTGATTTTTAAGGGAAAATCGTTAGCTCTATTGATTTAGCCAAAGGGGGCTTTTTAAGATCTGAAATAGCAGAGTTTTTGCCCTGGAGATGGCATGGGTCGTCCACCTCTTTTCAGGCTAGAACCTCTATGAAATTTGGGCTTCAGCGCTTTTTTGTTGCCTTGAAATGTTGCCCTTCTAATTCACATCAGACGTCTTAAGATGCTTTAAACAATCTCAGATTAATGGAGACGACTAAACCAGGCTCATCTGAAACACCCAGAAAAATTAATGATCGTCTAAATCGTTTCCTTCGCTGTAACTCTTTTTAAAAGACAGCCACTTTAGGCTTAGAAAAAAAGTGGTTCGAATACTGGTCTATATAGAAGCATTGGAATCCAAAGCTTATGATTTTGTCCAGTAATTCTTGTCTGGTATATCGCCCTCGAGCTAATTTCTCAAATGAGCCGTCGTTAGGATGTATCTCTACCATTAAAACGCCGGAAAATGCCTGTAATGTATTTTTTGCGCCGGCTAGAACTTCAAGCTCTACACCTTCCACGTCTAATTTAATAAAAGTAAGTTCTTGAAGATTTAATAGATCCAGGGGAATGGCAGGTATTGACAATAGCTTTTCCACAGTACCGTGACCGCAGTCCTGACCAAGGGCAAACTGTCCCGAACGTATCGCTTCTTCCTCAACAATCATGCAGTTTCCTAAGCATTCAGCAATTTTTGCCATGTTGACGGTTTTTACTCGATCCGATAAGGCAACATTTAGAGGAAAAGCCTTGGGACAATTAGCAGAAAGTAAGTTAAAGTTCTCTGGAATTGGTTCTATTGCAATCACTTTTGAACCACAGATTTCCGAAAAGAAATAAGAATGATTGCCAATATTAGCACCTACATCTAAGACATAAGATAGGTCAAAATTTTGTCGACAGAATTCTAATGTTGTTCGCTCAAAAAAATCATTTCTAAAATAAACTAGATCGGAAATAAACTCACCTTGGGGGTGCAGAAAAAGGTTGTGAGTTTGTCCATTGTGCTGAATGGTGCTTTGCCTAGTCATTGGTAGAAAAATGGAGAGTGGCGGACGGTAAGGATGGGAAAGGGAGGTGTAAAAGAATAAAAACGTAAGGGTTGCCCAACGTAAATTACTCAACGTAAATTACCCAACGTAAATCGTCCACGATAAAAAGAACGTAAAAAGTTCGAGGCTGGAAGCAAGATACAATTTTTGGGGCTGCCCTAGGCGTGATTAAGTGTAAAGCTTTTATCTGCCCACATAAGATTGCTGACGGAGGGGGTTAAGCAGGTTCCCATGGCAAAAGTGTTGCTGGTGGATGACGAAATGGCGCTGACTGATTCTCTGGGTCGAGTTTTACGACGGGAGGGTTATGAGGTGGTCGTTGCCGGAGATGGGACGGCGGGCTATGGGTTGGCGATCGCTGACGTTTACGATTTGTTTATTTTGGATTGGATGCTGCCGGAGTTGAGCGGAGTTGACCTGTGTCAGCAGCTGCGGCAACGGGGAGTTGCGACGCCGGTTTTACTGCTGACGGCGAAGGATACCATTGATGATCGAGTGCAGGGGCTCGACGCGGGGGCGGATGATTATTTGGTTAAGCCCTTTGAGCTTCGGGAATTGCTGGCGCGGGTGCGAGCCCTGATTCGGCGATCGCAGTTTCAGTCCCCGGAGTTACCAGAACCCAAGCCAGAGTCGTCGGCGAATCTTCAAACAGGCTTGCGATTGGATGGGCGTAACCGCATTGCTTACCATCACGGGCGAGCCATTGAGCTGTCAGACAAGGAAACTCAGCTACTGACGCTATTTTTGCGATCGCCCCAGCAAGTGTTGACCCACGATGATATTTATCAGGCCCTCTGGGGCAACAAAAAACGTCCCAGTAGCAATGCGATCGCCGCCCAAATTCGTTTGCTACGCCGCAAAATTGAACAGCCGAGCGATCCTCCCCTCATTCGTAGTGTCTACGGGAAAGGTTACCGATTTAACACGGGCGACACAAAAACTGACTAAGTGGATGTCTGAAAAGTCTGATTCATGACGTCAGCCGTCTCAGTAGAAGAC
>CALCTI010000588.1 GCA_937894105.1 uncultured cyanobacterium | reverse complement strand
GCCAGCGATCGCCCCCGCCCGGTCTTTCACATCGCGCACTACGCCCTTCTTGCCAATGCGATCGCGCCCCACCTCAAACTGGGGCTTTACCAGCAACACCAGCTCTCGCGGCGGTTCCAATAAGCGCCACAGGGCCGGCATCACCTTTTCCAAACCAATAAACGACACGTCCACCACTCCTAAATCCGGGCGGGGCTGGCTGGGGTCGGGGTATAGGGTTTCCGGCTGTAAATGGCGTAAATTGGTGCGCTCCAGCAAGGTCACCCGATTATCTTGGCGCAGGGACCAGGCCACCTGACCGTAGCCCACATCAATGCCGTAAACTTTCGCCGCGCCGCCCTTCAGCAAACAGTCGGTGAAGCCACCGGTGGAAATGCCGCCGTCCAGGCAAATGCGATCGCCGATTTCAATGGGAAACGCGTTCAGGGCCTTGGCTAATTTCTCTCCCCCTCGGGAAACAAATCGCGGCTTAACGGCTAGTTTAATCTCGGCGTTTTCGGGAACTTGGGTGCCAGGCTTGTCGATGCGATCACCATTAACGGTCACTTCCCCCGCCCGAATAACTCGCTGGGCGCGCTGGCGAGAGTCGCACAGCTCCAACTCCACCAGCAGGGCATCTAAGCGCTGTTTTCGCGGTTTCGGCTCTTTCATTCCTTAAATCTTTAGGGCTGCCCAATCTTAGGCGGTTTCGGCGATCGCCACCTCATCTTCCCGCACCAGGTCCTCCAGCCACTTAGCGATATGATACGTGCCCCAGCAGTCGTCTTCGTTGTAGATTTCGATGGTTTCTAGCAGTTGGCGATTCCCCGTTTCCAGCCATTGGTCGTACCAGAATACCGCCTGGGAACCATTTGCCGTGGAATCGCGCCAGCTAAAGCCCAGATATGCGGCGATTTGTTTCAGGGCATACCCTTCCACGGGGAGAAAAAATAGGCGGGTGACCCAAGCGTGAAGGTCAACGCAGCGGTTTCGCAGCCGGTCCACCCGTTGGGGAGCAGTGCCATAGCGTTTGCCCAGCTTACGAAGCGTGCTGGGTTCGTATTCACAAAAATGGAAAATAGGCGCGTCAGGATATTGCTCCATAAAGGTGACGAACTGGTCCCACGCGGTCCCCTCCTCTTCGGGGGTTTCCGCCCAGAACGGATGAAATTCTTCGCTAATTACCTGCCGCTGTAAATCCCGCTTTACCACTAATACCCCGTGCAGATAATCCACGGACCGCTCCGGCTCTGCCTCAATGTCGTAATACAACTCCACGCTCGATTGGGGCAATTGCCGCAGCTCTTCCCAGGTGCTTTCCCGGCGAGGGATCGGTCGCTTTTCCTGACAGGATCGCGCCTGGTTAATTAAATTGTGAACCCCGCCGTTGGCCAGCTCGGGATATTTCACTAATTTCTTCGGGTCCGCTTTGGCGATCGCCCCTAAATCAGTAATCCCCAGGGCTGCCAAAACGCGATAGCGCGTAGGGGTAACACCGGGGATTAGGGAAATATGTTGATCCTGTTGGGCTTGGCTATGGCACTGACTAAGCCAGGGACAGAGACTGCATCGACTGCGGGAAATAAAGTATTCCGGGAGAGTCTCGCTGGTAAGCACCGATTCCGCATCGCGACACAGCTCTAGTAACTGCGATCGACGGAGAAGCAGGTCCACTCGAAGGGGCGATCGCCCGCGCAGGAGAATTTCCGCATATTCATCGGGGGCATCCTGTGGAGGGCGCGAGCGCACTAGTAACTGCGGGCGTCCAATCCCGGCCAGTCTTTCATCGCTCGCAGGCTTTACCAAAACCCCTTTATTAATCAGCGGCGCGCCTGACTCCATCAATCGCAGGGTTTCCGCTGCCCCACTTTTCCAATCTCCCTTAGGAAACTCAACCTGGCCCGTTGTATCCGTTTCCGTCCAATTATCAATAATTTGCCGTCGATAATCAGTGCTGTCTCGCTGCAATTTCTGCACAAATCCCGACGTTGATTCCCGACAGGAACTATCCCCGAACCGCTCAAGAAAAACGCGGCGGGAACAGCGTTTGTACAACACTAAATCGTCCGTCGTCAGAACCATAAGTAAAGACTAACAGGTCGCGTCCCTAAGTTTAAGAAAGCTTTCCGCCAACCCCTAACATTTGCTCCGTGCAATATGCTCACGATTAAATCCTGCGGGCATTTGCACCTATTCTGTCCTAAGGCTTTGGTCAACACCTCATCCGCTAGGGGCTATCATCAGGCAGATATCAATAGATATTAAACGAATTGTAGATATTAAATAAACATCAAACTCAACAGCTGCAAGGGTTTCAATCCCTAGTATTTTTATCTTAAAAGACGTGTACTTCCCCCCGTGTCAGGCTTCTGGAGTTTAATTGATAGCACGCCCTCCCATGGCAGCTATCATCGCAACAATTTTCAATCCCGTTTCTAACTCAGTTTCGACACAATGCTCGACACAACCGACATAAAGCGCACCCTTGAGTCCCTTCGTTTACGCCTGGGCAATGCTCAGGAATGCCTTTGACATCGCCACCCTCAACGCCAAAATTAACGATTTGGAAAACGTGGCATCCCAGCCAGAATTTTGGGATGACCAGGAAACGGCTCAGAAAACTCTCCAGCAGCTAAACGATACAAAAGCAGAGCTGGTGCGTTTGGATACGTGGAAAACGGCGATCGCCGACGCAGAAACCGCGTTGGAATTGCTGGAATTGGACGAAGACCCAACCTTTCTGGAAGAGGCAGACGAAAATCTAACTCGCCTAGGGCAAGATTTGGATGCGTGGGAGCTGGAGCGATTGCTATCGGGTCCTTATGATGCCAGCGGTGCGGTGGTGTCTATCAACGCGGGAGCGGGGGGGACCGATGCGCAGGATTGGGCAGAAATGCTGCTGCGCATGTACACCCGCTGGGGTGAGCAGCACGGCTACCGGGTGAAGTTGGCAGAAATTTCCGAAGGAGAAGAGGCGGGCGTCAAATCGGCAACCTTAGAAATTACCGGGCGCTACGCCTATGGCTATATGCGCTCTGAAAAGGGTACCCATCGGCTGGTGCGCATTTCGCCTTTTAACGCCAATGGCAAACGTCAAACCAGTTTTGCGGGCGTGGAAGTAATGCCAGTTCTGGACACGGGCGTGGAGCTAGATATTCCCGATAAAGATTTGGAAATTTCCACCTCGCGGGCGGGCGGAAAGGGTGGACAAAACGTCAACAAAGTGGAAACGGCGGTGCGAATTGTCCATGTGCCGACGGGGGTCGCCGTGCGCTGTACCCAGGAGCGATCGCAATTACAAAATAAAGAAAAAGCGATGGCAATTCTTAAAGCCAAGCTGTTAATAATTGCCCAGGAACAGCGCGCCAAAGAAGTGGCGGATATTCGCGGCGACATGGTGGAAGCGGCGTGGGGAAATCAAATTCGCAACTATGTTTTTCACCCTTACCAAATGGTGAAAGACCTACGCACAGAAATAGAAACTACCGCCGTTGACGATGTAATGAATGGCGAGTTGGATGAGTTTATTCAGTCTTATTTACGCATGGACAGCCTGCAAGAAGAAACAAATTAGAAACGCCTTTTAATCCATAATCTTTGCCTTGAAATAGACAGAAACTATGACTAGGATTCCAGTATTTAGCTATTCAGGAAATTTAGCTCGCTACTGGCGACGAAAGGGCGATTGGCGACAGTTAAATGATCCTGACGAAACGGCGTATATTCCTTGTCGCAATGCCAATACGGCTCGGGGGGATTTAGCCGAGTTTTTATTACAAACCGATCCAGACACTAATATTTTCTTCGACGGAGATTACGAAGAACTAGTTGATATTAATGAAGTTAAACAGGCAGCCCAATCCCATGGGTGGCGATCGCGCAGTGCCCAATTTAAACAGGAAATCGGATTAAAAGTATCCCCCGTTTCCAAGGAAGGAACATCGTTTCACCCCTCTAAAAATCCACTGCCGGACAATAAAAAAATAGCCGACAATCAACCGTCATCGTGGTCGTCGTCCTGGCAGCCAAAAATGCAAGGAAATTCTGGCGATCGCCTCCCTATTCCACCGGAAAATGACCCATCCCAAAAGCCATCGGACCAACTTCCCCAAGCCTTTTTCGAACTACTGAACCTAATCGGACAATCTCAACCTTCTCCCCAAAACAGTCGATTAATTGAGGCTTATAGCACCTTAAACCTTTCACCGACTACCCATTGGGAAACCATTCAGCGGGCCTATCGCGATCGCAGCCGCGCCACCCATCCCGACCACGGCGGATCCCAATCGGAATTCCAAGCGGTTCAAGAAGCCTACGACCACCTCAAACTGCGCTATCGCCCCCGCCGTTAATAACCGATGGGGTTGGATGGGGATCCCTAACGGTTTATGCCAGAGCTAGATAAGTTTTGCTTTAAACCCAATCTTTCACCAATGGGCTACGCCGATCCGCGCACCAACTTTGGCTTTAAGCCTATTTTGAGTTCCACCCGCAGTCAGCCGATTCTGCGTAATTTCCCCAACGGCGTAACTCCTGAAAATGTTGATAGCAGGAGGTGAACTACAAAGTATTTGTCAGGGTATTTGTCCATTCACAGGGCTAACTGAAGAGGTGGTGCAGGCTTTGGCTGAGGCGATCGCCCAAAATCCCAATATGAAAAATGAAGGATCACCTTTCAAACCTACAAATAGGACAGGACTCACGCGAACTCAAAATTCCAAGTAGGTGAGTGCAGCTATTGTCGCAAAAACTCAGAAATCGCGTTTCCTTAACTCAAAAACCCTATCAAAAATCGACAGCTATGTTGGACATAACGTTGAAAAAATTGTACTTGAGTGACAGTGGTTTTTATGGTCGTAGAAAGCGCAGAAGATCGTCAACAGTTGCCCACTGGGTGGCAATCTCCTGATAAAGAGTTATTAGATATACTTCACGCGCCACCATTCCCTCGAGTTTGGATAGGACCCACAGGAGAATACATGCTCTTAGCGGATCCCGTGCTCTATCCTCCTTTGTCTGAATTAGCTGCGCCCATGCATAAGCTTGCTGGTTTACGCGTTAATCCAGCCATCAACAGCCATCAAGGTCACCATGGCAGTAAATTTCCTCGATTACTTAGCGTGGAAAACGGAACGGAAACGCCACTTGAATTACCGGCAGATACTGAGATTCATAGTGTGAAATGGACAGCGGATGGTCAGCGTTTTGCTCTGATGGTTAGGAGCACTGACCATGTGGGGTTATGGGTTGGCTCAGTCAGCGGTGAAATGAGTGAAATTGATGGCTTATCTCTCAATCCTCTACTGGGAGTAGCTGTCAGCTGGCTACCGGATCAAGAGCGTTTGTTGGTTCGCCGTATCCCAGAGCGGGGATCTGCTCCCCAGCTGCCAAAAACCCCCACAGGTCCGCAAATTCTTGAAGGGATCAAAGCCTCAGCTCGCTCAACTTATGAAGCGCGTAACTTACTTGAGACAGCTCATGATGATGCTCTTTTTGAATATTACGCGTCATCTGAATTGGTGATTCTTGATCCCACCACAGAGGAAGTAAACGTTGTGGGGGAATCAGCTCCGTACATTAAGGCGAGATTTTCCCCCTCGGGTGAGTATCTGTTGGTGGAGCGATTGGTAAGCCACTGGTACCATGAAGTGGCTTGGTGGCGCTTTGCCCGAGAAGTTGAGGGTTGGACGGTTGAAGGCGAGTTAGTTTCGACGATCGCGGCTTTGCCTATTGCCGATAAGGTCCCGGTTCAAGGTGTTCCGTTAGGTCCGCGCGCCATTTCGTGGCGCCCTACAGCTCCTCACACCTTGTTCTGGGTAGAAGCCCTTGATGGTGGAGACCCCACAGCTAAGGTCACCCACCGGGACAAGCTTTTGTGCCTAGATGCTCCTTTTACGAAACAGCCTCAAGAAATTTTCTGTGCTGAGCACCGAATTCAACCTTGGCGAAATGCCTGGGGCGCTGAAGGTGGCACTTTGATGATTACTCAACGTGAGCGGCAACGTCGCTGGCGTTATGTGTGGCTGTTAGATGTGGACAAAGGAACAGCACGCCCATGGTTTGATTTAGATGAAGGTGATCGATATGGAAACCCCGGTAGCCCCCTGTACCGTCAGCTGCCTGAAGGTGGCTGGGTAATGCGCCATCAAGGAGATGCCGTTTATTTTTCTGGCAGCGGTGCTACTGAACAAGGCGATCGCCCTTTCCTTGACCTGCGCTCTTTAAAAACTGGAGCAACGGAGCGTTTTTTCCGATGCGCTCCCAATCGCTATGAGTATTTTGTTACGTTTGCCCAAGTCTCAAACCGCTTTGTTTGGCGTTCTGAATCCTCAACTGATGCGCCCAACTATCTTCTGGCTACTTTTGAGAAGAAGATTGATGCTAGAGACAGTGAGGCTACTCATACATTCACTTCTGCACCTATTACAAACTTCTCAGATCCCACGCCTCAGCTGCGTAATATTACTAAGCGCATCGTTCGCTATGAGCGTGCTGATGGGACTCCTCTAAGCTTTCATCTGTATTTACCCCCTGCCTACCAAGAGGGGACCAGACTTCCCACAGTGCTCCATGCTTACCCTCGTGAATACTCCGGTGCAGCTACGGCAGGACAGGTAAGTGGTTCAGCGCAACGTTTTATGCGTTTTTATGGAGCCTCCCATCTTTATTTCTTGCTCAATGGTTATGCGGTGCTTGATCGAACGGCAATGCCTATGTTGGGTGATCCTGAGACTGCTTACGATACATTTATTCCTCAGTTAGTCGCCGATGCAGAGGCAGCAGTATCTAAAGCAATCGAAATCGGTGTTGCTGATCCCAATCGGATGGGGGTTATTGGGCATAGTCATGGGGGGCTGATGGTGGCGAACTTGCTAGCTCATACTAATTTGTTTCAAGCAGGCATTGCCCGCAGCGGCTCGTACAATAAGACCAATCAGCCCTTTGGTTTCCAAGCTGAGCGCCGTTCTTTATTCGAAGCAAGGGATGTGTATATTCAGATCTCTCCTACATTCTTTGCGGATCAGATCAACAAGCCAGTTTTGATTATCCATGGTGCTGATGATTCTAATCCTGGCACGCTTACGTTTCAGTCTGAAGTGTTCTTTGAGGCGGTGCGTGGTGCAGGTGGCACTGCTCGGCTAGTACTATTGCCTTTCGAAGATCACGGTTACCAGGCTCGAGAAAATATTGAGCATGTGATCTGGGAACAGTTGCGATGGTTTGATAGATATGTCAAAGGAGATGCAACTGATTAAATTGTTTTTCTCCATGTCGGGCAGCATTGAGCGATCGCGCCCCTCTGATTTTACTGATGGCATATTCAAAAAATACGGTTGCCCATTATTCATGTCAGATACCCTAGGGAGTGGTTTGGGACCAGCGCTTTTATGAATAATGTTTTGCGATCGCCATCGCGTCCCGAGCAAAGCGACTTCGCACCTCCTCCGGTCCAATCACAATACAATCGACTCCATAGCGTCGTATCTCGCGAAAAAACCAGAAGGTGCTGTGAATGCGCCGCCGAACTCGCTTAACCCGCCGATCTGGCAACCACTCCACGCTCACATCAGCGGCAGTTTTAGAACGGTAGGCAAAAGCAAGCCCCTCTAACAGGTGAAACTCCGCTTCCGTAGATCCTAATTCCGGCTGCCAACTGCCCTCTGCCCGCGAAATTAACGTTTCCTCTGGAATACGATCTAAACGTAGCGATCGATTGTGCCGCAGCGAGTCAATATCAACATTGCCCTCCGTTTCCTCGCACCAACAGTCAAGATATTGACGATCTTCATGGCGAGCAATCCGCGCGTGACGGATCGTGAAATCCCAGAGACGATCCGCTGCATCTTGATAAGTGAGGCGAAACGGTCGCTGCATTCGAATACAACGGTCAATTTCGATACGCCAAGGAGCCCCAGGATTGTCAACCCATTTTTGAATTTCGTATCGCAAAGGATCGCTTAGCTCGCTGCGCTCCAGCAAAATATTGCCCAGTTCTAAGGCCGCGTCTTTCTGACCGTCGTCTTTGAGCCATCCAAAAATCAAGTTGAGGACATTGATGCGATCGCGACTCCAATCATGATTAGCAGCAAGCCGAAACTTTCCCCGAGCAATTCCCTGCACCAGCTTAGACACATTGGGCTAGTCACAACAGGTGTAGCCAACCTCCAGCGCCAACAGTTCGAGCTGGGCCT
>CALCTI010000587.1 GCA_937894105.1 uncultured cyanobacterium | reverse complement strand
AAAACAAACAAGGCTAGGGGCTGAAACCCTTACGGCTTTTGACCTAGGGATTCAATTGATGACAGCCCCTAGAGAATGTCAGCCGCTTTAAAACGCTTTTGAAGGGGATAGGGAATTCCAGACCTCTATGGCTGATGAAAGGGAGCGATTCTTTCCAGAATCCTTGCAGGGGGGAAAGCACCGCACCTTGCGCAAAAAACAAGTCAGGGGCTGCAAGCTTTGTGGGGAAGGGGTTTGAGCGTTAATTGACGGCAATTTCTTAGGGCGATCAAAAAATAAATAAGTCTTGTTGAGAATACTGCCCAGAAATCATTTTTTTTGTATGTGATCTGAATTACAATGAAATGCCTCATTGATCATTGGTTCCCTTGATCGACCTCACTGAGGGATTTGTTACTGGCTTCGCGGCTAATTGTGCCATGGGCAATGGTGGGCTTTTTATAGGCGCTGAACTTGCCGGTATTAATTTTGGGCGTCGATGTCATGGCATAGGCATTTCGTTGTTTATTGACGGTTTGATGTGATCTGGAATGCAGCGCCGAACTCAAATTTGGTGCAGTCTTTTGGTGGTGTCAACTGTAAAAAGCAGTGCGTCTACTACTGTCACGCCGTTTGAATTCTCAAACTCACTCCATGAAATCGCCCGTTTCCCCGTCAAATTTATTGCCCTCTTCTTCGCGGCAGCGCTTTCAAGTGTGGCTTAACGCTATGGGGCAAAGTCGCTGGTTTTCAGGGTGGACTGTGGCGGTGTTAGTGATCGCCGGGCTCATTATGCTGCCGATTTTAACGGTGGTGCAGGCGTCGATTACAGCGAAATGGGATCTGTGGCAGCATCTGGCATCCACGGTTTTGCCCAACTATATTTACAACTCCATCGTCCTGGGCGTTGGCGTGGGCATTATCACAGTAATTTTGGGGACGGGAATGGCGTGGCTGGTGTCCCTGTGTCGGTTCCCCGGTCGGCGGTTATTTGAGTGGGCGTTGCTGTTGCCCATGGCGATTCCGGCGTACCTGTTGGCATATACGTACACGGAATTTCTCGATTTTTACGGACCGGTGCAAAACAACTTGCAAAGGGTAACCGGCTGGGATTATGGCGACTATTGGTTCCCCCAGATACGTACCCTGTGGGGGGCGATCGCCATGTTAAGTCTGGTGCTATATCCCTACGTGTATTTATTAGTGCGAGTGGCATTTTTAGAACAGTCCACCGCCACCATCGAAGCCAGCCGTATTTTAGGGCGATCGCCGTGGCAAAGCTTTTTTACGGTGGCGTTGCCGCTGGCTCGACCGGCAATTATGGCCGGGTTGGCGTTGGTGATGATGGAAACCTTAAGCGATTTTGGCACGGTGGATTATTTCGGGGTTAACACTTTTACCACCGGTATTTACAGCACCTGGTTTGGCTTGGGCGATCGCGCGGCCGCGTCCCAGTTGGCATCGGTGCTCCTGTTTGTGGTGATTGGGCTGATTACCCTGGAGCGCTATTCTCGCGGGCAGGCAAAGCATTACGGCAACGAAAACTTTAAGCCCGTATCGCCCTATTTGCTGCGAGGGTGGCACCAGTGGGGAGCCCTGCTATTCTGCGCTGTGCCCTTGGTGCTGGCATTTTTTATCCCCACCGGACGCCTAGCGTGGCTGGCCATTAAGGGGCTTCAGGATGACCCGAGCATTATTACTAGCGATCGCTTTATCAGTCTGGTGTCCAATACGTTATTGGTGGGCAGCATCAGCGCCCTATTGGGAATGGTGTTAGCCCTGGTGCTCGGCTACGGTCAGCGCTTAAATTCCCATTGGATCGTGCGAACGGGCACGCGGCTGGCGTCAATGGGGTATGCGATTCCCGGATCGGTGGTGGCGGTGGGGCTGTTAATGCCCTTGGGGTGGATTGACCAAACCGTTGATCGGTTTATGGAAAACACGTTTAATGTGTCCTCCGGGCTGCTCCTAAGCGGCTCCATTGTGGCGCTGGTGTTTGCCTATCTGGTGCGGTTTTTAGCGATCGCCATCAGTACGATACAAGCGGGACTCACCAAAATTCGGCCCACGCTGGATGACGCCTCCCGCTGTTTGGGCAATACGCCCACCCAAACCGAGGCCCCAGTGCAAGACCCCAAACATACAAGCAGCCAGCAGACCGCCGCGAAGCCAGGCAA
>CALCTI010000586.1 GCA_937894105.1 uncultured cyanobacterium | reverse complement strand
AGCAATTCCCCTAGCTCAGTGTCCTGGATATCGCCAATGCGCAGATCCAAAGATAGAGGCTGACGCGATCTCTCCAAATACTCACGAATTTGCTTAGGCGTTAACCCTAGCTCTTCGCTAATTTCCACCACCGTCGGTGCCCGTCCTAACTTTTGAGACAGGGTACGCTGGGCCTTTTTGATTTTATTTAGCTTTTCGGTAATATGAATCGGTAGACGAATGGTGCGCCCTTTTTCGGCGATCGCCCGAGTAATCGCCTGACGAATCCACCAATAAGCGTAAGTTGAAAAGCGATACCCCTTTGACGGGTCAAACTTTTCCACCCCTCGCTGCATACCGATAGTACCTTCCTGAATCAAATCCAGCAGGTCTACGTTACGCTTAATATATTTCTTTGCAACGGACACCACCAGGCGCAGATTCGCTTCTACCATGCGCCGCTTTGCCTTCCGCGCTCGCTCTAGTTCGCGCTTTAACTCCGTTTCCGGCAGCTCCGCTTTGTCCGCCCAAGAAACAAAGTCAGGCTTCTCTCCCAAACTCTCTTCCAACTCATCACGCAGGGCATACAGCTCATTACCTCGCTGCACCCGTTTGCCCAAAACAATTTCTTCTTCGTGGGTCAGCAGGTCCACACGCCCAATCTCTTTAAGATAAGTGCGTACCAGGTCCGTCGATGCTCGATCTGTTTTCATCCTGCCTTACCTCCGATTTATTCGTCCTTATAAATCTGGTCCCAATTAAGACTGGGTATTATGAGAATTCGTTTACTTATCTTAACTTTTAATGGCGCGTGGATTATTGTAATTTAGACAAATTTTGAACTTTTTCTGAATTAATTATTGAATTGCCTTGAATTTCTTCATATTTAACCTACGAAATTTTTGGCTCTTTATTTGCATCGCCGATCACAAAAGAAGATGCGGAGGAAAAATTGAAAACCCATAAAAAATCAGACCGATCGCTCCTAGGAGTTGTCGGTCTGATTTTTTGTGTAGCCCGCCTCTACCCAGTTCTCTGGGTGGAATGCAAACGATTAAAAGTTTTCTTTAGCCGTTTGTGGCTCTTTCCAGCCCTAAAGCCCTAAGTGATGTCTTGAGCTGGTCTGGGCTTGACGAGGGTTAATGGCAAATCAACTTTAGTAGTCGAAATCGCCGCCCATGCCACCAGCTGCGCCAGCCGCATCCTTAGGCTCGGGCTTGTCCACAACGATGCATTCGGTGGTCAACACCATGGCGGCGATCGATGCAGCATTTTGCAAGGCGGAGCGGGTCACCTTTGCCGGATCCACAACCCCAGCGGCCAACATGTCAGCGTACTCACCGCTGGCAGCGTTGTAGCCTACGTTGAAGTCCTTCGCCATCACATACTCAGCTACCACAGCGCCGTTCTGACCGGCGTTCTCAGCAATGCGCTTGAGGGGCGAGGTCAAGGCACGGGAAACGATTTGGGCGCCGGTTAGCTCCTCATCAGCCAAGTTGGCGTTAGACCATTCGGTCAATCCAGGGGATAGGTGAGCCAAGGTGGTACCGCCACCAGGGACGATGCCTTCTTCCACAGCTGCCTTGGTGGCGTTGATCGCATCTTCCAGACGCAGCTTGCGGTCCTTCATCTCAGTCTCGGTGGCAGCGCCCACTTTGATGACGGCCACACCGCCAGCTAGCTTCGCCAAACGCTCTTGCAGCTTTTCCTTGTCGTAGGACGATTCGGTTTCGTCCATTTGGCGGCGGATTTGCTCACAGCGCGCTTTTACGTCTGCTTCGTTACCGTCGGCCACGATGGTGGTGTTGTCCTTGGTGATGGTGACCCGGCGAGCCTGACCCATCATGTCGAGGCTTGCAGCATCCAACTTTAGACCCGCGTCTTCAGTAATCAGCTGACCACCCGTTAGAACGGCGATGTCCTCTAGCATTGCCTTACGGCGATCGCCAAAGCCAGGAGCCTTAACGGCAGCCACATTCAGCACACCGCGCAACCGGTTAACCACCAAGGTCGCCAGCGCTTCCTTCTCAATATCCTCAGCAATAATCAACAGGGGCTTACCGGCGCGAGCCGCTTGCTCTAGCACGGGAACCAGGTCCTGCACCAAACCAATTTTCTTGTCGGTGAGCAAAATATAGGGGCTGTCTAGGACCGCTTCCATCCGCTCGGTATCGGTGGCGAAATAGGGGGAAATATAGCCCTTATCAAAGCGCATCCCCTCAGTGACCTCCAGCTCGGTGGTCATGGATTTGCCCTCTTCCAAGGAAATAACCCCTTCTTTGCCCACCTTGCTCATGGCGTTGGCAATCATGTCGCCCACTTCTTCGTCGTTACCGGCGGAGATGGAAGCCACCTGGGAAATGGCTTTGGAATCGCTCTCGGGCACTTCAGCGGACTTGGCTTTGATTTGGTCAACCAAGTAAGCGGTCGCCTTCTCAATACCGCGCTTTAGGGCGATGGAGTTGGCGCCAGCAGCCACGTTACGCATGCCTTCCTTAACGATCGCGTGGGCCAAAACCGTTGCAGTGGTGGTCCCGTCACCGGCTGCGTCGTTAGTTTTAGACGCTGCCTGACGAATTAGGGACACGCCCGTGTTCTCCACGTGGTCCTCTAGCTCAATTTCTTTGGCGATGGTGACACCATCATTAACAATTTGAGGTGCGCCGAACTTCTTCTCGAGCACCACGTTGCGCCCCTTGGGACCTAGGGTGACCGCAACGGCCTCAGCCAAAATGTCCATGCCGGCCTCGAGGGCGCGGCGGGCATTTTCGTTATAGATAATCTTTTTTGCCATGGTTAATCGATGAATTTGTGAGGATTGTGTTCAGTTCGCGATGACCGTGCTGCCAATGCAAGCATTGACATTGGGCTACGAAATACTTGCTGCAATAAATTTGCTACGCCCCATAGGACTTGTATCGCCTGTCCTAGCGGGTGTTCTAGCCAACGATCGCCAAAATATCTTTCTCAGACAACAGAACATAATCTTCGCTGCCCAGCTTAATGTCGGTACCAGCGTACTTGGAGTACAGAACCTGGTCGCCCACTTTCACTTCCAATCCCTGATAGGTGTCGCCTTCACCACGCTTACCGGGACCCACTGAGGAAACTTCGCCCACCTGGGGCTTTTCCTTAGCGGTGTCGGGCAACAGGATGCCGCCAGCGGTCTTTTCTTCAGATGCACTGACCTTTACAAAAACGCGATCGCCCAAGGGCTTAACGGTAGAAACGCTTAAAGATACGGCTGCCATTGATGAACCTTCTCCAAACTACAAAAACTGCGATTAACGGCTGACGGCTGACAGGTTTAAGCTTCCTGCAACCGACAAGATCCTCGATTTAGATGATTTGAGAAGGCAAAAACCCAAAGGTTTAGCACTCTCAATATCCGAGTGCTAATTTACTGGAGTTGAAAGAACAGTGACAATCGCGCGCACTGTACGGGTTACCGAACGGGCGGTGAAGCAGCGCTGTCAAGGGCTTTTGGGAGAATTCTTAAATGTTTCGAACCCCGTTAGTTAGTTACGGGTGGGAAATAAATTACGGATAAAAAATTACGGATAAAAAATTACGGGTAAAAAATTACGGGTAAAAAATTACGGGTAAAAAATTACGGATGGAAAAAGAATGATAGGGCCAGGACCACAT
>CALCTI010000585.1 GCA_937894105.1 uncultured cyanobacterium | reverse complement strand
GCTGCTCTGTAAGGATTACAGCTTTCGCATCTAATTTTTTGTCCCTGTACTGAGGACGGCCCCTAATGTTTTTTATTTGAGAGGGCGTTTACTCCCCATTACGTAAAGGCTTCCGGGGTTTCATCGATAGTTTCATTGATGAGACGGCACCGGGAATAAGGGTTTAAGGGGAGCGGAGCCGCCCAATGTGTCGCTCCGGATATCGACCGGCTAATCGCCCAACGTAAAGTCCCATTACAGCCCGGTCGGGATCAAAATTTTCTCAGTAACCTGAGGGTATAAGCCGCTTTTAAATGCTTTATATCTAGAGCTTTTAGGGACTTAAAACGTTTAACGGCTAACTAACAATTTTTTGAGAGAACTATGGATATTCAAATCCTTTTACTGGGGCTAGTTCCCGTATTTACCGTTGCCTGCCTATTTTTCGGCACCCGCAATGGCTTTTATGACACTGAGGACTATCACGGTAACGGTTCTGCCCATTGATTACCGCTTGAGCTTCTATAATTGACGTTAACCGTTTTGGGTTGGATTTTTAATTCCTTGGGGCGGTTTTGGCGTTTCCTTGAGGCTGGTTGGGAATGACCGGTACCTTCGCTAGTCGTTCCAATATTCGCAACGGGACGCCTCCTTTGCCGCTGGATTGTACGGTACACGGGGCAGGGCGAGGCGATGAGGGCGTTTGTTTAGAACTACGTTTGGGTGATCGCCGGCTACTGTTGGACTGCGGACTAACGGATTTAACGCCGCTGATTGACCGGGGCGCCGCTCTGGATGCGGTGTTATGCAGCCATGCCCACCGGGATAGTAGCTTTGGGCTTATGGAGTTTCAAAGTCGTTTTCCCCAGGTGCCGGTGTATGCCAGCGAGGTAACTCGGCGGCTAATGCCTTTAAATTGGGCGATGGAATGGGAGCTGCCGGCGAATTTTCAAGGGTTGCCCTGGCGATCGCCCGTTACAATCACCCCAGATATTACTTTGGAGCTGCTACCGGCAGGACATTTGCCGGGGGCAGCTTTATTTGTGATTACCTATGGTTTGCCCGACGCTGCGGCTCAGCCCATGCGAATGGTTTATACGGGGGATTTTTTCCTGTCTAACAGTCGATTGGTGGAGGGGCTGCCGTTGGAAGAGGCGCGATCGCAGCGTCCCGACGTGTTGATTTTAGACGGACATTACGGCACGGCGCGGCACGGACGGCGGCGATCCCAGGAAAATGCGGTAGCGGAGCAGGTGCGTCAGGCGTTGGATCAGGGGCAGTCGGTGCTGATGCCGGTGCCGCCATTGGGGATGGCTCAGGAGTTGATTATGCTGCTGCGGAGCCACCACCGGCTCACTGGGCGCAATGTGAGCATGTTGGCGGACGGGGCGATCGCCCGGGGCTGCGATGCCTATTTGGAAATTTTGGACCAGTTGCCTAGTGCAGTGCAAAATTTTGCCCGCCATCAAAATCTGTTTTGGGATGACCGGGTGCGCCCTCGGCTCCAGCGGCTTTCGGCTGAATTTGAGAGCAATACCGAGGACCATGGGCTGGAGACGGACGAACCGGTGATTGTGTTAGCGGACGAAACCCAGCCTTTGGAGCGGTTTTTGGACGGGGCTCTGGGGGAGGGGCGATCGTGGCGGTTATTGCTGTTGGAAAATAGCTCGGCGGGGCTGATAGAACGGTCATTCCAAGGGGCAAAGTCCAGTGGAGCAACGGTGGATTTTTATATGCTGTCGGAGCACTGTGACGGTCTTGGCACGTTGCAGCTTATTCACAATTTGCGCCCCCAACACGCAGTTTTTGTACATGGGTCGGCGGCGGATTTACAGGACTTGGCGTCTCTGGAAGAGTTAAACAGTCGCTACAAGCTGCACTGTCCCGAGTCGGGAGCGCCGGTGCCCCAGCCGATCGCCGAGATTATTCAGCAGCCGTCCGCCCCAGCGGATCGCTACGAAGGGGAGGTAAACGAGGGGCGCGAGGGGGTGGAAATTCAGCTACCCCAGGCGATCGCCCGCAGCGAAGCTTGGCAGGCACTAATTGACACGGGAATCATCGAAGCCCGGTGGCAGGGGAACGAGCTAGTCATTCGCGGCTTATCCCAGCAGGAACTACTGGAGGATCGCTGGGTCGCCCCGGATCGCCAGCAGCCCTCGCGCTACTACCTGGGCAAATCTGATTCTGACGAGGCGTAACAGAACGTTCCAATAATTAGCTCCAGAACTAGGGACTGTCATCAATTGAATCCCTAAGTCAAGAGCCGTGGGGGGGTCAGCCCCTAGCTTTATTTGTTTTAAAAGGGCGCGTACCCCCCACTGCATAAGGCTTCTGGAGATTAATTGATAACACGCCCTAGTCCAGCCCAGAATTAATATCAAGCCCAGATTAGTCAGGGCCAGATCCAATCAAATTCAGATCCAATCAAATTCAGATCCAATCAAATTCAGATCCAACAAGTCCCAATTATTAAGCGCCGCCCGCCCTATGGAACTACATCTCATGACCTGGCCCGCAGTGGAAGCCTACTTAGAACGCTCCACCGGCATTATTATTCCTATTGGTTCCACGGAGCAGCACGGTCCCACTGGGGCGATCGGCACCGATGCCATTTGTGCGGAGGCAGTGGCAAAGGGGATTGGTGAGCAAGAAGGGGCGATCGTGGGTCCCACCATTAACGTGGGTATGGCCTTGCACCATTTGGATTTTCCCGGCAGCATTAGCCTGCGACCGACGACCTTAATTGCCGTGGTGCGCGACTACGTATTTTCCCTAGCAAAACATGGTTTTGATCGGTTCTTTTTTGTGAACGGTCACGGTGGCAACATGGCGACCCTGAAAGCGGCGTTTCAGGAAATTTACGGGGAGCTCAGTTACCATCCAGCAGTGCCCCAGGGGGATTCCCTGCGCTGTTATTTGGCGAACTGGTTTATGAGCCCCCAGGCTTACAAGCTGGCTAAGGAAAAATTTGGCGACGCAGAAGGGGGACACGCTACCCCCAGCGAGGTGTCCCTGACTCAATTTGTGTATCCCGAAACCGTTAAGCGTCAGGCAATGGATCCGGAGGTGGGTCCTCGGGGGCATCGCATTTACAGCGCCGCCGATTTTCGAGCCCACTATCCCGACGGACGTATGGGGTCCGATCCCAACCTAGCTAGTCCCGAGCTGGGAAAGCTGTTTTACGAAGTGGCGGTGGAGGATTTACGCGAGTCTTACCGCAAGTTTATAAACATGCCGGTGGAAAGCACTGCGGAAGAGGCCGAGGCATCGTTGACCACCAGTAATGGCTCCAAGGTGTTAGCTCAATAGGTGGGCATTGGGCAAAAGTCACTGGGCACACAGGCAGCAATTCTCAATTTGAGAAATTAGGTGGTGTCGTCAAAAGGCTGAAGTTCG
>CALCTI010000584.1 GCA_937894105.1 uncultured cyanobacterium | reverse complement strand
AAAAGACTAGGGGCTGAAACCGTTACAGCGAGAGGCTTTGAGGTTTAAATGATGATAGCCCCTAGTAGCCAACGGAATTTTCTGAAGTATCTTGCTTTGGTGTAATGGGTGCTGCATTGGGGCGAGGCTGTTGGGGCTGGGATTGGGACGGAGACACAAAAAGCTGGTCCGTTGGCTTCGGTAACCCTAATCCAGACTCTGGCTGAGCGGCTTGGCGAGCAATCTGGTCCTTAAGCTGCTCCATCGCCAGGGTCAGCTCCCGTTCCTGGCGCTCCAACGTTTGCACGCGGTTGTAAATAATGCCCCAATCCTGCTCAATCCGCACCGTTTGGCTATACACCCCCGCCACAGCAACGCCTAAGCTAAATACAGCCACCGATGACCATCGATAGGTTTGACGCATGGTGCCCAACCACTGGGGTTCTGGGGTGGGACCAGGAATGGACGCGATGCGAGGGGCTGAATTCTTCGCGGCGTTGTTCTTCGCGGCGTTGTCCTTGGGCGATCGCGGGTCCAGGAACGGAAAGCGAACCACTTTGCGAGGCGATCGCTGCACATTTCCTTGCTGAGTATTTCCCTGGGGCGCACCAGGCCCACGGCGGCGATCGCGGCGACTTTGCCGACGCACTCTGCGGGACTCATTGGGTTGGGGGGCAGCAGCCATGAGGCGAATTCTAGGGGTGGCCAATGCGGACGCAACGGTTCAAACAGGCGATAGTTCTGCCTTACACGTCCATACAACAGTACGACGCCATACCAACATCGCATAACATTTTGCATTCGTCAGGATCTAACCCTTCAAAATCTCAAATTCATCACAGATTTCAAAGATTTCAACCCCCTTTCGGGGGCAATGGGGGCTATTTTGGGGTCCTAATTTGAAATTCTACCGACCCAAAAAAACGATCACCCCAGGTGTTTATCTTGGGGCGATCGCCGTTCCATTATTGATTCAGCGATGATTCAACGCTTCTAGATTCAACGCTCCTATTGATTCAACGCTTGAACTTTTTGACGGCTCAAGTTTTCCATAGGGGGCTAAAAGGTTGGGTTACATGCCCAAACCACCCATGCCGCCCATACCGGGCATACCCATGCCACCCATACCGGGCATACCCATACCGCCCATACCGGGCATCCCCATGCCGCCACCCATGCCGCCCATGCCGCCCATGGGATCGCCGCCAGGAGCAGGAGGTGCGGGAGGCTCAGGCTTTTCCACCACCAACGCTTCTGTGGTGATAACTAGGCTGGCGATCGACGACGCATTTTGCAACGCAATACGCACCACCTTCACCGGATCAATTAGCCCCGTCTCCAAGGTGTTCTCATAGGTGGCCGTCACTGCGTTATAGCCAACGTTACCGTCAGCATTTTGCAGCTTATCCACTACCACTGCTCCCTCGATGCCCGCATTGGTGGCAATTTGGAAAATCGGGGCTTCCAGTGCCCGTCCCACAATGTCAGCCCCTAACTGCTCATCATCGGAAAGCTGAGGGCGAAAAGCATTCACCTTATCCCGCAGGAGCATCATCGTTGCGCCGCCGCCAGGAACAATTCCTTCATCGATCGCCGCTTTAGTGGCATTCAACGCATCTTCCATGCGTAGTTTGCGATCGCGCATTTCCGTCTCCGTCGCCGCGCCCACCTTAATTTGCGCCACGCCCCCCACCAAACGAGCAATACGCTCCTGAAGTTTCTCCGTGTCATAAGCGCTATCGGTTTCCGCCAGCTCCTTCCTAAGCTGCCCCACCCGCTTTGCCACATCAGAATTATCAGACGCCTCACCCGCCACAATGGTGGTCGTGTCCTTCGCGATCACAATCTTTTCCGCCGTGCCCAACATATCCACAGACACCCCATCCAGGGTCAGACCGGCGTCCTCGGAAATTAGCTGTCCCTGGGTCACAACGGCAATATCTTCCAGCATGGACTTGCGGCGTTCGCCAAACCCGGGCGACTTCACCGCCACCACCTTCATTGCACCCCGCATATGGTTAATTACCAGCGTCGCCAGGGCTTCCCCTTCCAAGTCCTGAGAAATAATTAACAGGGACTTACCCGCCTGGGCAACCCCTTCCAAAATCCCCAAAATCTCTTGCAGAGAGCTAATCTTAGCGTCGGTAATCAGCACAAACGCATCTTCTAGCACTGCTTCGGAGCGCTCTTCGTTGGTGACGAAGTAGGGGGAAATATAGCCGCGATCAAACTGCATCCCCTGAACAATATCCACTGTGGTGCTTTGGGATTTGGACTCTTCAACGGTAATCACGCCGTCTTTGGTCACCTTGCCAAAGGCATCAGAAATTAACTCGCCAATATCCGAATCATCGCCAGCCGAAATGGTGGCGACCTTAACGATGTCGCCGTCGCTCACCGGCTGAGCTAGGGCATTTAGCTCATCTACCAAAAACGCCGTAGTCTTCTCGATGCCTTTACGCAAAGAAATCGGATTGACTCCTGCTGCCACCACTTTCATCCCTTCCTTGACCAGCGCCTGGGTTAAGACCGTGGCGGTGGTGGTACCATCTCCGGCAATATCTTTCGTGTTGGACGCAACTTCTTTGAGTAGCTGTGCGCCAGCATTTTCAAAGGGATTCGACAGGCTGATTTCTTTGGCGATCGTAATGCCGTCGTTAACGATGCTGGGGTTGCCGCCAGCTTTTTCCAGCACCACGTTGCGCCCTTTGGGACCCATGGTGATCCGAACTGCGTCGGCTAGAGCGTTGACCCCTTTGGCAAGGGACTGCCGTGAGTCTTCATTGAACGAAACTAGCTTAGCCATAGAACCTTCTGTTGACTGTCGAATGTGCGTGGTAAGGGTGGGCGTTGAGGACGTGCCCAGAGCTAACCCCAATAACGCTAGCACTCTAATCTAGTGAGTGCTAATCCCTGAAGCCAAGATTACCGAACCAAGTTGGATCGGGTGGCATTTTGGCGATATTTTGGGCGATACCTTTAAGTTTTTAGAAGAGGTTCTGGTAAGAGGTTTCGTTTAGGACGATCGCCCTAAGCGAGCAAGCTATCGAAGCTGCAGGAAAGTGATCGCCTCAAGCAAAAGTTAAAGGACCTGGGAATCGATCCAGAGACCTTAGCCTAAGCGCTAGCGTCTATAGGGTTTCTAAATAGTCAGCGATCGCCCCCCCAATCTCCGGTTTTCCGACCAATCCGGCGGACGCCCCAGCCTTCGTCACAAAGTACGCCACCTGTTCCCCATTGGGACCCTGGTCTTCGCCACGGTTGGCAATGACCGCTTCGTAGCCCTGGGTGAGGCGATCGCGAGCAGTATCCATTAGCTTTTCATGGCTAACCTGCTCCTGATATTTAAACGTCACCATCGTTAACTGGGGATGGCTTTGGCGCACTTGGGCAATAACTTTTTCGGTCGGTTTTAACGCTATATCCAACGGGCCGCCGCTGGGAATTTTGCCGGGATGGGCAGTTTCGGGGGCATAGTCAGCGACGGCGGCGGAGAAAATTCCGGCGTGGTGAGGCGTTTCTGATAGGCGGGTGTGGACGGCGTTGCGATAAGCGTCGTAGGTAGGGACGATTTCGTGGGGTAGCCAGCTGGGGGGCGTGGTGGTGCCTTGACCGTGAATTAGGTGAGTGTCGGCTCCTCGGCGATACAGTTCTTCAGCGATCGCCATGCCCAGCCGCCCGGTGAATTTATTGGTAAGACGGCGTACATTATCAATGGGAACGGGGGTGGGACCGCCGGTGACAAGTATGGTCTTACTGCGTAGGGGGGATTGGCTAACAGCGCGGCAGGTTTCGACGGCGATCGCTACGGGGTCGGGCAAATTATGTTTCCCATAGGCGTCGCGGGGGAGAATTATCTGAACGCCCCAAGACTGCAGTGCTGCCAAGGTTTCATC
>CALCTI010000583.1 GCA_937894105.1 uncultured cyanobacterium | reverse complement strand
GCTATGGTCTTCTGCCCGGCTTATTGGGCGTTATTGTTGGCGGATTGGTCCGTGCCTAATGTTCTGCTTTACTTCCCCTGGGGGGGTTGCGGGTCGTTATTTGGGGCTCGTGGGCGGGGGTTGGAAAAGCACGGCGGGCAGCTCCAGCTCAATGCCCATGAGGAGGAGGTGTGGGTGGAACACGGTCGCGCGGTGGGGGTGGTCCTGCGGGGTGGGCAGCGGGTGCGGGCACCCCAGGCAGTGGTGTCTAACGCGTCGGTGTGGGATACCTTGCGATTATTGCCGAGCAACAGTGTGCCGGAGAAATTCCGTCGCGATCGCCAGGCAGCCCCCACCTGCGCCAGCTTTATGCACCTTCACTTGGGCATTGATGCAGCGAATCTGCCCGCCGATGTGGAAGCGAAATTGCAGTGTCACTATATGTCTCTGCGAGATTGGGAGATGGGCATCGAAGCGCCCCAAAATGCGGTATTGATTTCCATTCCGTCTGTGCTTGATCCCAGCCTTGCGCCTCCGGGCAAACACGCTATTCACGTGTACACTCCCGGCAACGAGCCCTACGAAAAATGGGAAGGACTTAGCCGAAACAGTGACGAGTATCAGCATATTAAAGAGGAGCGATCGCAGGTCATGTGGCAGACGTTAGAGCGGGTGATCCCCGACGTGCGCCAGCGGGCGGAGGTGACCATGGTGGGGACGCCCTTGACCCATGAACGATTTTTACGGCGCAGTCGCGGTTCCTACGGTCCAGCGCTGTACGCAGGGGACACCCTGTTTCCCGGTCCCAAAACGCCCCTGCCCGGCTTGCTATGCTGTGGCGACTCCACTTTTCCCGGCATTGGTGTCCCAGCCGTCGCTGCCAGCGGCATGATGGCCGCCCATACCCTGGTGCCCACCGCCAAACATATCGCTATGTTGAAAGATGTGGGACTGTGGTAAATCCTTTGGGAAAATCTAGTTATTACACTGGTTCAATGGAATAAAGGGCAGTCAGACGACTTACCTCCTGACTTATGGGGCTTTAGATTAACGGTGTCAGCAAAATAACTTCAACACATTGGCGGTGCAGATGGCTCCAACGAAAGTGGCCACCCAAGCGGCAACCTTAAATACGGTTTTGGTGGCGATCGACCGCTCGGCATTGTCCCTGCTGGAGCTGGATTTTTTGCAATTTCTCTCCCTGCGCCCCGATAGTCTGGTGGTCCTTGCCCACGTGATCAGCAATCCCCTAGTGGATTCTG
The DNA here is from genome assembly GCA_937894105.1 of uncultured cyanobacterium. Classification (GTDB taxonomy): domain Bacteria; phylum Cyanobacteriota; class Cyanobacteriia; order CACIAM-69d; family CACIAM-69d; genus CALGDE01. Next base: position 3,343 of record CALCTI010000583.1, on the reverse strand, counting down.
AACCTGCCGATCGCCCCCACGACGACTCGAAAGATCAGTACAGCGCCATCGAAGAGCAAATAGAAATTCTGGGCGATCGCCTGCCTTGCACCTACGATATCGAAATCGTAAAAGGCGACCCCGCCGATGAACTGGTGCGCCTTGCCAACATTTATAAAAGCGACCTAATCGTAATTGGCACCCGGGGATTGAAAGGTATGGATCGCGTGATTACAGGCTCCGTTAGCACCCTAGTTTTAGAAACTGCCCCCTGCTCGGTTTTGGTCGTTAAGCAATAGCGATCGCCCGTTAGTTATTCAATTGCCCGCCAACTCCTCGCCGACTCCTCGCCAATTTCTCGCCAATTTTTTGTCATGTCTGATTTTTTGGCTCAGCTAAACCCTGCCCAACGTCAAGCGGTGGAACACTACTGCGGTCCGCTGTTGGTGGTAGCAGGAGCCGGATCGGGCAAAACCCGCGCCCTCACCTTCCGCATCGCCAACCTGATCCAAACCCATCGCATCAACCCGGAAAATATCCTGGCGGTCACCTTTACCAACAAGGCAGCGCGGGAAATGAAGGACCGCATCGAGCGCCTGTTTGCCCAGCAAATTGCCCGCGATCGCTACGGGCAGCCCTTTGAAACCCTGCGTCCGGATGAACAAATGCGGCTGCAATCGGAGGTGTATCGGGACACCATCAAGCACGCCTGGATTGGCACTTTCCACGCATTGTGTGCCCGAATTCTGCGCTTTGATATCGAAAAATATCGCGATTCCCAAGGCCACCAATGGACTAAAAGTTTCACGATTTTTGATGAGTCCGATGTGCAAAGCGTCATCAAAGAAATTGTGATTAAAAAGCTGAACTTAGACGATAAAAAGTTTCAGCCGCGCCAAGTGCGTTACGCCATTAGTAATGCTAAAAATAAGGGGCAAAATCCCGATGAATTTGAACGGGACGAGCCCAATTATCGAGGGCGGGCGATCGCCGAAGTATATCGCCAATACCAAACTGCTTTGGCGGGAAATAACGCCCTGGATTTTGATGATTTGATTCGCTTGCCGGTTGAATTATTTCAACAAAATGAACAGGTTTTAGACTATTGGCATCGTAAGTTTCGCCATATTTTAGTGGATGAATATCAAGACACCAACCGCACCCAATACGATTTAATTCGCCTGTTAGTGACTAACGGAAAGGCTATTAACCAAGAGGGGCTTTGGGGCGATCGCTCGGTCTTTGTAGTGGGCGATGCGGACCAGTCGATTTACTCTTTCCGGGCGGCTGATTTTACGATTCTTTTGGATTTTCAGCAGGACTTTGGGGACGGGCTGGAGGACGACGATACCCGCACTATGGTGAAGCTGGAAGAGAATTACCGATCGCGAGAAAATATCTTACAGGTGGCTAATGAGCTGATTGAGCTTAATACCGAACGTATCGACAAGGTGCTGAAGCCCACCCGTTGTGCAGGGGATCCGGTGGTGTGCTACCGCGCTGAAAATGAAGTATTTGAAGCGGATTTTGTGGTGTCACAAATCTGCAATTTAGTATCATCAAACCCCGAGATTAATTGGAAAGATTTTTGCGTTTTATACCGCACTAACGCCCAATCTCGTGCTTTTGAAGAAGTGCTAGTTCGCACCCGAACGCCATACACCATGGTGGGTGGTTTAAGGTTTTATGATCGCCGAGAAATTAAGGATACCCTAGCCTATTTACGATTACTAACCAATCCGGCTGATACGGTTAGTTTAAAGCGCATTATTAACGTGCCCCGTCGCGGCATCGGCAAAACTACGCTAGACAAGTTAGACACCGCCGCCAGCCAGTTAGGAATGCCCCTGTGGGAAATTATTACCGACGAAACCTCCGTTAAAACTCTGGCCGGGCGCACGGCAAAAAAAATCCTGCAATTTTCTGGCATGTTGCAAAGCTGGCAAAAGCAAATTGAACATGTGCCAGCGGCGCAAGTTTTGGAGGCAATTTTAGAAGAGTCGGGCTACGCAGAGGATCTGCAAAACCAGGGCACCGATGAAGCGTCGGATCGCCTCACCAACCTGGCGGAGCTTAATAACGCCATGTTGCAATACGCCGAGGAAACGTCGAACCAAAGCCTGTCGGGGTTCCTGGAAAACGCTGCTCTGGCTTCCGATTTGGACGGACTTGATGACTCCAAAAACGCGGTTTCTTTAATGACTTTGCACTCGTCTAAAGGGCTAGAGTTTCCCATCGTGTTCCTGGTGGGCTTGGAACAGGGCTTATTCCCCAATTTTCGGTCTATTGACGACCCGCGATCGCTTGAAGAATAACGCCGCCTGTGCTACGATGGCATCTCCAGAGCCCAGGAACTACTATTCCTTACCCTCGCCCGCGAGAGTCGACTGTGGGGCAACCGCGAGCCTGCCATCCCGTCCATGTTCCTGGACGAGCTACCCCAGGATTATTTAACCGGTGACGTGCGATCGCCCCAATATCGAGAAAAAACCGGCAAAAATCGTGGGCGCTCCCTCAACGTTCCGCCCAAATCCCGCCGTACCAGCAGCACCAACCACCCCGTCGCCACTCTTCAAAACTGGAGCGAGGGCGATCGCGTGGTCCATCCCAGCTTCGGCGTCGGTGAAGTAACCCGCGTCTTCGACAAAGACAGCAGCAAAGCAATTATCGCCGTTAAATTCGACGGACTAGGTCAAAAAATCCTGGATCCTAAGTACGCAAAATTACGAAAAGCTGACTAGTGCAGCGTCAAGGGCAAGAATTAGGGCTTCTCTTTTCTGGAAGAGCTGTTTTTTCATAATCTCAGCAATCGTCAACCCTAAAATTCAAAGCTGACGCAGCACTAGTCGGCCAGAAGCCGCCATTAGTTAACTCTCCAGCTCAGTAGCTACTAGGGTTTTAGCCCCTAATACTTTTACTTGAAATTGACTATTTAAAATTAATGACATGCCCGAACTCTAACTATCCAGCCCTAAGCCAGGATAGTCATGTGGCATCACTAATCCCACACCAACACCTCAATATGAGGCATCAACGGTTGACCACCAATCTTAAATAATGCCTCCTGCCCCTCCTCTTTTGGTGGCAGCGCTAATAAGATGATCGCCGCCAAAAACGCAACACCTACCCAAAGTCTCTCTAGCAAAAACTGTCCCAGCAAAACAACTCCCTTGTGCTTGAAAAATATCCTTGAAGAATATCAACAAAAATAAACCGTAATAACTCCAACTTATCAGATTGCTTTTGTTCCTGAAAAATGCCTTATTCGAAACAGTTAAAAGTGTGTGGTCCTTAATACTCTTTAATTTTCTAGGGGCTGTCATCAATTGAATCCCTAAGTCAAGAGCCGTAAGGGTTTTAGCCC
>CALCTI010000582.1 GCA_937894105.1 uncultured cyanobacterium | reverse complement strand
CGTGATTGCCCAGTTTTTCTAGGGTTTCTGCCTTTTTCTTAAATAAAAGCTGCACCACTTGAAGGGCTTTGGGGTTGCGGCTGGGAAATTGGAACTGCCGCACAATGCACTGGGGATACCCCGGACGACGCATATCGGCTGCCAGATAAGTCTTGCCGAAGGATCCTGACGATTGGGCTTCAACGATCCGGTAGCGACGATCCAAAAGCTGACCAATGGCAAGGGCTGGCGTTGGTCCAGATTTAGGGCGCTGTGGTGTTCTTTTCTTAGCGCCTTTGGCAGTGGGGTTAGCGTCGGGGTTCAAGGTGGGAGAGGGTGCGACGGCTGGAGGGGGGGGACAGGTGTTATCGAGGTTTGGTGATGCTTGACGGCTTGGGTTTTTATAAGGTGGGTAGGGTCTACGCAGGCTCTGTTGGGGGGTATGGGGGGGTGGTCGTTTTGGAACCATGCCCTAACTCAGACTATTTTGTATCTCGACGTTGAGTCCGAAATGTTGCTGAGCCCAAAGGATTGATTCCACAGAATGGGTGCCACAGGGTTAATCCCACAGAATTGATCCTACAGAACGAACTATTACAGTTTTAGCCTTAGATAGATGATTTAACTGCGTTGGTAAATCGAATGGGTGTTTTTGGCAGCTAATTTTGCAGTTTCAATTCTGCAATTTGTTTTAGTGGTGCTGTCGTAAGCGTAACTACCGATTTAGCCTGGATTTACCGTTATGGCTCTAGTTTAGTCCGTCGATTTATTTTATGGTGCTGGTTTTGATACCAGGATCTCCGTATGTCAAGGGAAAATCAAGGGGGTGTTTAGTAACAAAAGTGGAGTTTAGGGATCTTGGTGTAACGGAGTGTGATCGCTGCCGGGCTCCCCATAAAGAAATTGACATGATGAACGAGAAACGCTAAGGCGGTGCGTTAGACCTAGGCCGTAGAAATAAAATCCAGGGCTGGCTGTAGTGGCCCTTTCCACAATGGAGAAGGTTTACCAATGGCAGCTACACATTTTGAACCTGATAATCCGATTAAACGTGGGTCACTGCCGTCTGAAGGGCATGGGGGCAACGGGTATAGTGATCGCTCGACGGGCCAGTTTGTTGAAGGGTCCGAGGTGGGCGTTCAATACTGGCTAGAGCAGGGGCAGGTCCTGGCGTCCCCGCGTTTCCAGCAGCTACGGTCCCTAGACACGATTTTAGAGACCTTGGCAGCGGCTCTGGGAAAGGGGGCGAGCGCCGCGATTAAGGGAGCGTGGGGATTTGATTTGGTATGTGATGCCACCGACGAGGAAACGGTGGAGCGGCTGCGCCAGGGAAAGTATTGTGGAGGCGAAAGCTGCGCGCCAGGGCAGGTGCCTTTAGCGATTATGGTGAGGGATTTACCCACAGCGCGACGGTATGGGGGGGTGGGCGATCGCGAAGCAGCAGCGCTCACTCAGCTGGGAGCTCCCATTGTGTTGCTCCAGGCGGTTAAGGCAGCTCCGTCAACGGTTCCTTTGGCAGGAGCCGTAACCAAGGCGATGACTCAAGCTCCCACAACGGTGGGCATTATGCTGCCGCCGAATCGCCTGTATCAGCAGCTAATGGATCGGGTGAATTTTCCCCTGATAGTGACTAGCGGTAATTTAGCTGGGGAAGCCCCCTGCACTGATAATCACCAGGCGCGCAGTCAGTTGGGGGCGATCGCCGATTACTTTTTAATTAGCGATCAGCAGGTGTCCCATGGAGCCGATGGGTCTATCGTCCAGGTGGTAGATTTTCCTGGGCAACAACCCAAACAGGATTATTTGCAGGTGGTGCGGCGATCGCGCGGCTACGGGGCCCGAGTAATTGACCTGCCCCCAGGATTTGAAGCCACGCCGCCAATTTTGGCGATGGGACCCACGTTTGATAACACCATTGCCTTAGTCCGCGGCGGGCGGGCCCTTCTGTCGCGTCATATGGGCGACCTGAATACGGCCAGCGCCCTCCAGACTTACCAGAGCGCCCTAGTTCACCATTGCACCCTGTGGAATTTCAACCCCCATCGGGTGGCAACGGAAGCCCATCCCGATTATCACCCCACCAAGCTAGGACGTGAGTGGCAACAGGATCAGCGCCCAACGGTCTCAATCCAACACCACCATGCCCATTTAGCCGCCTGCCTAATTGATAATCAAATTCCCCTCGCTGCCGAACCGATGTTGGCGCTGGTCTTGGACGATTTTGGCTATGGTTGCGACGATACCCTATGGGGCGGAGAGTTGCTGTGGGGGAATTATCAGGAAATGATGCGTTTAGGATGCCTCAGACCTGTGCCTCAGCTATCGGGCTTTGCCTCCCAGCGATATCCTTGGATGTTGCCCCTATCGAGGGCTTTGGCCAGTAAGCGCTCCCTAACGTCCTCCTGTGGTTGGCTCTTGGGAGAGGTGGCGGCGCTGTTAGATTTGCCCCAGTCGGACGATCGCCACAGTCGAGTAGTGCTAGAAAACCTAGCCCGCGAAGTTATCACCGACGAGGCCCTAGCCACCCTTACCCAAAGCATTGGTCAACGGGTGAGGCTAAGCGGTGAGCCAGGCGGTGGGCAAGATAATTCAATGGAGCAGTGGACCAATCAAGGGGAGCAGATTTTTTCACCTGCTAGCGTTGCCTATCCGTTTCCTGTTTTGGCGATCGCCCCGCCAGCTCCCCCTCCAAGCTGTGAATTTCCCCTGTGCAGTGCCTCGGTGGACCTGCCGCCGTCAACGCCTTTCTTACATCTGGACCCTAGCCCCATGTGGTCCGCCCTGATGATGGATTTGCGTCACCACTGCCCCCCGTCCGTGATTGCCGCCAAAATGTATCGTGGCTTAGGCGAAGGGTTAACCCGATGGATAGCCATGGCGCACCAGCTTGCCCCATTTTCGTCTAATAACACCGTCGCCCTGACGGGTAGCGTTTTCCGAAGCCGGTTATTGCTGCAGCTATTGGTGCCCCAACTGCAACATCAGGGACTGCAAGTTTTAGTACACCGAGATGTGCCCACTGGGGATGGGGGCGTTTCATTGGGACAAGCGGCGATCGCGGCGGCCCAAAGTTTAGAGCGGCAATAACCCCACGCACGCCCACCCGCAAAATTCAGGGCATACACAAGCTCCAAAATAGAAACCAAGAACAACACATCAAAGAACAAAATCAAAACTGTCACAAACCCAGAAACGGGTATGGCGAAATTGGGAATTAGCTAGGTTAAAATGCTTCACCCAATGCTCCCTTTTTCAACCATGACTAGCCTTTCTTCCATTTCCCCGAGCCCTGATGCTAATCCTAAACAATCGGGACGCTGGCGCTGGCTTTTAAACCCGTTTTTGGTGATTACGGTGGCGGCGATCGCCCTAGGAGCTTGGGAAACCTATAAATATTGGGGATATTTTCTAGTTCGTCCAGCAATGCTGGCGGAAGTGGATGAGATAGAAACGGTGGAAAGATGGGGGGTACTTGAAGCCTATTCCAGGAATCCAGAGACCGGATCCCTAATCATTGAAGCCCGCGAGAATTATTCCTGGAACAGTAGCGTGGAAAATGCCGAAAGCTATTGTGCCGCTGCATCGCATATGTTTTGGGACCATTCTTGCCTGTATAACCAAGCTCTTCTAAACCTGTATCAACAGCAGATCGTAACTCCAGAAACGTCACTATTAGACACTGCTGAGCTGGATAAATGGCATCAGGAACTAGTGAAAACTGGCATGGTGCGATCGCCATCGCCAGGGTGGGAAAGTAGTGATTCAAGAGAAGGGATGATTTTTCTGGGGCGCGATGCCCAAGACAAGCCCATTGCCTTCGTCGGCATACAAGGCGGGCAAGTTGAAAACGATCACTATCCTTACTACGAGTTGATCTTTCGGGAGGTTGAAGGCAGTCCAGGGGAATGGGAAGTTACTGCCCAACGAACTTTCTATATCGACATCGCTGGCTTTGAACAGATGGATTTAGGGTTCTGGATTTTTACAAGCCTGGTATGGTTTGGAGTTCTATCACCGTTACTCCTCCTTTTCTATACCCCAAGACTTTGGAAAAGCTTTAAGGGAAACGCCTAAAGTTTCAGCTTTTCAAAGGTCTCCTTTCGCCAAGCAATGTCCCTTTTTCGATGTGTGGAAATTTCTAGTAAGCGTATGCTGTGCGAACTCTTGATAGCGATAGCATCTTTTAAGTCATTCCAGCTTTGAATCCACTGATAGTCCACATCGTAAGTTCTACACAGTTTGGAAAAGTCTACGTTTTGAGGGGTTGATAAGAAATCTTCAAAAGGAGGATCAAATTTCGAATTAGGAAGCATTTCAAAAATGCCGCCACCATTATTATTAACCAGAATAATAATTAGATTTCCTTTGAATTTAAGTCGCCCTAAAAAACCGTTGGTGTCATGGAGTAATGCTAGATCTCCGGTTAGCATCACCGTCAGTTGTTCAGGGCTACTATGGGCAATTCCCATGGCGGTAGAAAGGGATCCATCAATACCGTTTACTCCCCGATTAAAGAACGGTTTAATTTGAGATTGGTTAGGGGGTAGAAACCATTCCATATCTCGTACGGGCATGCTATTGCTAATAAAAAGATTGGTGTTCTTGGGCAATATTTTCGGCAGTAGCCAGGAAATTTTACTCTCAATTAGTGATGTTTCATTACCCAGTAAATTGGCGATCGCCCCCACTATTGTCTCCTCCAGCTGCAACCACTGATTCAAATAATCTGTGCCCGGCGCATCGTCCCCATCCCCCATCACCTGCGCCAATGCCTCGACCGTTCCCGTTAGCGGCTGACTAGGACCGTGCACGGGATCCAAATTGCGATCGCTCCATCGACTCAAAACCCATCGCCGCGCTTGGGTATAGGTAAGCCATTGCCGTAAAACTTTGCTGGTGGGGAGGGGGCCGATTTGTAGGACGGCGTCCGCTTGGAGGGCGATCGCCTGGTCCCGATTACGAAGAGCAAAATCGTAGGTGGTGATTAGGTTGGGGTTGAGATGGGCATAGTTGCGGAGGGGAGATAATCCTTCGGCGAGGACCGGCCAGCCTAATTTTTTCGATAGAGTGGCGATCGCTTCACAATACACCTCAGAATTTTCCGGCTGGATGGGGCCGGCAACAATGACGCCACGCGGGATGGGCGATCGCCATTGGTCGGGAATTTGCACCGATTGAATTGATGGTGATGGTGGGGTGAGGTGGGCGAAGAAGGGGGCGGGGTTAGCGAGGATTTGGGCGAGGCGATCGCATTTTGGCGCGTTGGGCGGGTCGGGAGTCGGCGGAAGGGGATCCCGCAGGGGCACATTGAAGTGAACGGGACCAGGGGCGTTGAGGGCACGATAGTAGCCGAGGGCAATGGTTTGGCGCAGGTAGGCGAGCTGTATTAGGTCCGGCTCTGGTAGCGCCAACTCCTGGTACCACACAGGATAATCGCCATAAAATTTCACCTGATCAATAGCTTGACCAGCGGCGCAGTCCCGCAACTCCGGCGGGCGATCACAGGTAAACACCCACAACGGCACCCCACTTTCTCGCGCCTCAATTATCGCCGGAAAAAAATTTGCCCCCGCCGTTCCCGACGTACAACTCAACGCCACCGGTCGATGGGTTTTACGAGCAATTCCCAATGCAAAAAAGCTAGCCGATCGCTCATCCAATAATGGAATCGCTTCCACGTCGGGATGGTTGGCAACGGCGAACGTGATGGGCGTTGAGCGGGAACCGGGGCAGGCGATCGCCGTTCGCAACCCTAATCGCACCAAGGTTTCCACCAAAATACTTGCCCAAATAGAATTGGGGTTCGCAAAACTAAGGGTCATCTTTTTTCAGGTTGAGAGAACTATTGGAGCCAACTAAACAGTCCATCAGCGGTTAATTTCAGCGGCAAAGGATCCAGCCCAATCAACTCATCAATTCCCCGTTGCAATACCAAGCGATCGCTCGGCAATAAAACCATCACCACCTGCTCCGTCGGATCCACAATCCATCCCAATTGCATTCCTTCCCCTAAGCAAATCTGAAGTTTGTAAATTAACCGCGTTACATTTTGGTTGGGCGACAGGATTTCAATGGCCCAGTCGGGTGCGCCGATAAACGGCCCGTTTTCCTTGGGAAGGCGATCGCGTTTGACCACGGCAATATCGGGAACCACAGAATTCTCAGGTAATACACATCGGAATTCTGGAAAAGCTTCGTAAGCGCTATTAAAACTGTCGATTAATGCCGTCAATCGTTTCTGCAAGATGCTATGAAAAAGGGTTGGCATCGGCTTTTGTGACGGCACTCCTTTAATCAATTCCCACGCCGGTGATTCATCAATATTTTCCTGCTCTAAAAATGAATCAAGAGACAAGGTTGTGACTGCAAAAGAAGTCATAGGGCTCAGGACTTAGGCAGTTTGGGCAGCGGTTGTTTAGGAATCGCTTTTTTATCGTAATCGTAGGCGGAAGAAATGCGGATCGCGTTGCCGTCAATATGGGCTACTTCCGGTTGAGGGGGGACGCCGTCAGCGGGAGGAACACGGGCAGCACGGCTGGCGATACGAATTTGGGTAGCTTCCAGACGCAATGCTCGAATGGTTGCCTTATAATTTCCATTGGCTCCGGCGTGGGCAATCCCTCGCAGACGCCCCCATACAATAATGTCGCCCCCTGCAATCACTTCGCCGCCGGGATTAATATCGCCGCGCACTACCACTGAGCCAGGATAATTAATTTCCACGCCCGATCGCACACTTCGATCCAAATACAGCCCATCAACCTCCCCGTCCCTATCCCTATCGGACAACTCCGACGGAGAGTAGCTCAATTCATAGCCCGCCGCGCTCGCCACCGTCGCCGTCTCGGGCAAATCGCAAAACAATTTGACCGGCTGCAATTGCACCTCTTCCAAAACTTCGGCGATCGCCCCCAATTGCCGCTCTTCTAAAACGCGCCCATAGCAAACCAACTCCACGTCCATTTCCGGCGTCCAAAACCGTTTTTCGTTGTGGATTTGATACATCAGCTTTTGCCATAACGCTGTCCAGGTGAGCCCCTTTTGGTTCGCGCTGGGATCCGCTGGCAAGGTCATACGCACGCGATCGCCCACGGGAGATAGGGCCAAAGTAGGCGATCGCTCCGGAGGCGGCTCAAACCAGGGAACCGGCTCCGGCGTTGGGTCATCCTCGTCTTCGTCTTTGGTAATTTCTTGGGCGGCCGCCGTCGGGGAAATTTCTCCGTCAGCTGTCTCCTCGCCACTTGTTTCTTGGCTTTCAGGGGCGATCGCCAAATCCCCAAAATTGGGCGGCGGCGCTTCCGGGTCGGGAGGCTTCAACGGCAGAATTGGGCTGGGCTTCCGCTTCGGTGGCGGCGGCGCGGGCGGATTAGTTAACGGATCCGCAGGCACTTCGGTACTTTCGCCAGTGACTTCATCGATCGCCTCATCATCTAAATCCAGCGCCTCAGATTTAGACCCCGTTTGCTTACGAGCAGGCACTAAAGTTAACGCCGCTGCCAAATCATCCATGGAGTGATCCACTGATTCATCCGTGCTGTTTTCCCCATCAGCAGCCCCATCGCTAGCCCCATCGCTAGCCACGTCGTTAAAATCTTCGCCTGACGCTTCATTTACGTTTTCAATGGTGGGATCCGCCGCCATGGTGCCATGCACTCCAATATCAGTCACTCCAATGCCAACCAATGCCAACCAATGTCAATCACGTTGATTCTGTCGAACCACGATCACCCTCGGTCCAGTATCCTATCCTAGGTTTAAGTCCACTGTACCCCCAGGAAATCCCCAAATCATGCGGCTTTCACAGATGCTTTTCGTAACCCTCCGCCAGGATCCGGCAGAGGCAGTGGTGATCAGCCATATTGGCAGCGGCATTTATGCCTATTTACCCCTAATGTGGCGGGTGTTGCGCAAGGTGTCGCAAATTGTGCGGGAGGAAATGGACGCCACCGGAGCCCAGGAATGTTTGTTGCCCCAATTGCAGCCGTCGGAGCTTTGGCGGGAATCGGGTCGGTGGGATGTGTACAACGCTGAGGGGATTATGTTTTCCTTGAGCGATCGCCAGGATCGAGAGTTGGGATTGGGCCCCACCCATGAGGAAGTCATTAC
>CALCTI010000581.1 GCA_937894105.1 uncultured cyanobacterium | reverse complement strand
TTTGAGCATTAAAATCCAGCTCCACCACCACATCGCAGCGCCCGTCTGGAATCTCGTGTTGATAATGCTCCCACCAAAGCCCTGGGCATCCTGCTGGATTACTATCATCGCATAAATTAAACAGGGTGCGAATGTATTTTAGTTTTGTGTTTTTCGAGTCCCTAAGGTTGGCATTATAAACATCGGTAAACCAGACGTTTTTTATCAGTAATTTAGGCTGAGCATTGCCCATACCGCAGGGCTCGATTAACTTTAATTCCTGAAATAGGGTGTAGTCTAAATCGGCAACGGTAACCCTTAGGTCTGCTTGCCTGTCCAGGGAATTTTTTGCCAAGGCTGGGGCGTTGAGCCTATCCCAACGCAGCCCTAAATCGTGATTTAAAGCTTGAGTTAGCAAAGCAATATTCTTGGTTTTCAGCATTACCCCCGCCGCCATGGGGTGCCCGCCGTAGCGATGGAGCAAATGTTGATGTCGCTGCAAAATTTGATATAAATCCAAGCCTGCCACAGACCGAGCCGACCCTCGTGCCCACTCTCCGTCGATGGTTAATAGCAGCACCGGCCGCCCCCACCGCTGGGCAATTTTTCCTGCCACTAGTCCCAAAACACCCACTGCCCATCCTGCCTGGGCCAGCACCAGTAGGTGAGTGGTGGAGCGGTCAAGATGGATCAGCTCCTGTTCAATATCCCAGGTTAAACGGCGCTCCAGTTCCTTGCGACGACTGTTGGCTAACTCTGTTTCTGCCGCCAGCTTTTCGCATTCTGCCGGGTCAGTGCTGGTGAGCAAAGCTACGCCAAACTGGGCATCACCGTGGATGCGGCTTATGGCGTTAATGCGAGGACCAATGCCGAAAGAAATATCTGTGGGGCGATCGCCTTGCCTTTTACAGGATCTTAATAGGCGTTTTAATCCTAGCCGCGAGGTTTTTTGCAGTTGCTGAATTCCCCGTTGGGCTAAATAGCGACAGTCTCCCCGTAATTCCACCAGGTCAGCGATTAAGCCGATCGCCACCAAATCCATCAAATCATCCAAAGGCTGGCTGGGCACCGCTGGCAATGCCTCATACAAAGCCTCCACCAACTTAAACGCCACCGCCACCCCCGATAACGTGCCCAGGGGATGATGCTTGGGGAGCGATCGCGGGTTAATCACCGCCAACGCTGCACTGTTGTCAGGGGGCAACGTGTGATGGTCAGTGACGATTACATCGATGCCCAGGTCTTGGGCCAAGGCCAGCTCTGTTAAGTTAGTGCTGCCAGTGTCGCAGGTGACAATCACTGAAATCCCTTGTTCTGCCAGGAGTCGCACCCCTGCTTTGTTCAATCCGTGGGATTCCGTTAGGCGATTGGGGATGGTATAGCCAAGGCGATTCCCCTCAAAAAATTCTCCCAGTCCCTCCACTAACACTGCGGTTGCCGTTAGCCCGTCCGCATCAAAATCTCCCCAAATGGCTACCTTTTCGTCCTTGTCCCGCGCCTGAATTAATCGTTGGACAGCGGTGGCGATCGCCGGTCCAAATTCACCCGGATAAGACGGAGTGTAGTGCTGGGGATCGAGAAACTGCAACAGCGTTGTTTCGTAATCTTCACCGTCGCTAGCGGTCCACAATTCCTGCCGCTGCCAGAGAAGCTGCGCGGCAAAGGATCCTGACCCCTGATAGCCATGGCGACTTTTTCCAACCGTTCCTATCAAAAAAGACCGCACCCAGTCAACAAAATCCGGGGACGGTCCTGCATGGGGCGATCGCCCCCTAGCCACCATAATTCCAGCCGGTGCTTTCCAAAATCAACGGATCGCCATCCCGATGAATGCCAGCCCCTACCACCTCGCTCACAAATACCGTGTGGTCTCCCTGGGGCACCGAGCCAATGATCTTACATTCCACATAGCCCAACGTGTCACTAACAATCGGACATCCCGTTTCGGCTCCCAAATAAAATTCCACATCCTCAAACTTGTTGCCCACTCGGCGACGCGGCTTAAAAAACGAGGCTGCTAAATCCTTCTGTCCTGCCTCCAGAAAGCTGAGGGCAAACACCTGGCTTGCCTCAATCATGGCGTGGGAAATAGACTCGCGATTGACACAGTTCACCACTAACGGCGGCTTAAAAGAGCCCTGCATGACCCAGCTTGCGGTAAACGC
>CALCTI010000580.1 GCA_937894105.1 uncultured cyanobacterium | reverse complement strand
TACTCATCGTCTTACCCTACTCTGACTCCAATTTTGCCAAATTGAGAATTGCTGACCTTTCGCACCCAGCCTGGCTTGTATTTGGAGGATGTGTATGTGCGCCCAGCGTTTCGGCGGCGAGGCATTGCCACGGCGTTGATTAGGAAGATTGCCGCGATCGCCCGATCGCGCCAGTGTGGACGGTTCGAGTGGGCAGTGCTGGATTGGAATGAACGGGCGATCGCGGTTTATAAAGGACTGGGGGCAGAGGTGCTACCCGATTGGCGCGTCTGTCGTGTGGAAGGCGATCCCTTGCTCCAGCTAGCCAAAGCGGCGAAATAGCGCAAAAAACCAGCGCAAAAAAACCAGCGAAAATAATAATAAGGAAAGGAAAAGAAGCCAAAAATGGATCCAATCAATAGCTTTTTTCAACTGTTTGGCCGAACCACAACGCCTCCGGCGGCGAATGTGGAAATTTATTCCTGGCAAACCTGCCCCTACTGCATCCGCGCCAAGCTACTGCTGTGGTGGAAGGGGGTGAACTACACGGACTACGCCATTGACGGGGACGATGCGGCTCGGGATGCCATGGCGGAACGGGCGAACGGCGGGCGGTCCGTGCCTCAGATTTTTATTAACAATAACCACGTGGGCGGCTGCGATGATTTGTACGCCCTCGACAGCCGTGGCGGTCTCGATCCCCTGTTGGCAGAGTCCTCGGCTGGCTAATTGACTGGAGAGAATCAGGAAGAGTTGCTAACCCCAAGGGTGATCACCTTGGGGAATTCGGCGCGGAAATGGTTTGGTCTAAGTCGCGACTGGCTGGACCCGCTCCATCCGGCGCATAGGCAGGGAATGGCGATCGCCCAAGCCGAAGCAAGTTTGGCAGAAAAAAAAGGCGATGTGCCGGTGGGAGCCGCCGTTCTCGACGCCCAGGGCAACCCCATCGGTCGTGGGCATAATCAAAAGCACGCCCTCGGCGACCCCACCGCCCACGCAGAAATTTTGGCCCTGAGGGAAGCGGGGCGATCGCGGCAAAATTGGCACTTGAACGACTGTGCCCTATATGTGACCTTAGAGCCCTGCCCCATGTGTGTCGGAGCGCTGGTGCAGGGGCGCATTGGGCTACTGGTATTTGGGGTGACCGAGCCGAAAAGTGGGGCGATCGCCAGCGTGATGAACCTAGCCACCCAGCCCTGGTCTAACCACTATTTTCCGGTGATTGCCGGGGTTAACGCCGAACCCTGTGCCCAGCAGCTCACCGATTGGTTTGCCGCTAAACGTCCCATAAACCCCTTCCCCACAAACCGCTCCCCTAGGGAGACAGACGGGCCTTAGCCAGGCGTTATTCCTCATACCAGGTGGCAATTTCCGGCATCCAAGCGCGGAAATGCTCCATTAATAATTCGCACAGCTTTTGGATTTCCAATTGGGCGTCTGCTTTTGCCCGTAAATCCAACAGGTGCATCAGCGATCGCGCGTTACAGCTCAGGACAAAATGCTGCCGAAAATCGAAGGGAATCAACCCCCGCGCATGCTCTTCCGATAAACCGTCATTGATGCGATCGCCATAGCGCTTGCAGGCCAGTAAACACCACTCCAAATCCTCCTGACGCTGGGCTTCGGAATAGGCATATTGCTTGCCCTTGCGATCCCAATACTCCCCAACCGGTCGCAAATAAAACACATCTTCTACGGAGCGCTTACCCTCCGCCACCTCCACCACGCGCATCCCCGAATAGCGCATACTTTGCACATCAAAGGACACCCCCACCCGATGGGTACGCAACTGCTGCATGGTGGAATGGGGAAAATAGCCCACGTTAAACACAATTTGCGGATGCTCCAGAGGACCAAAATGCCCGCGATTTCCCCGCAGCAAATGCTTTAAAATCAGCTCCCCCGCCTTTCGTTCATCGGGAAAGTGATCGCGATCGTCCGCCACAAACCCCTCCGAGTAATCCTGATGCATCGCTGCCCAGATCACCTGCTGAGGTTTTGCCATCGCCGACAACACCTCCACCCGAAACTTATCCATAGGGATTTCCTCTTGATTCTAAAAACGCAAAATCCTAAAAACGCAACACTCTAAAAACGCAAAATTCTAAACACGCAAATAAAAGAGGAATTTAAGGATAGGGTGCGTGCCAACGCACCGAAATTGTGGAGAGCTTTTCATCTTTTGCTGTGCCGCACCCTACACCCGAGGTATGACGATGGTTTCTGGTTGATCTTGATACTTGCCTTGGCGGGTATCGTAGGACACTTGGCACGGCTCCCCTTCAAAGAACAGAAGCTGCACCACCCCTTCGTTGGCATAAATTTTCATATCCGCCGGGCTGGAATTGGAAAATTCCAAAGTCAAATGCCCCCGCCACCCCGCCTCTGCCGGAGTTAAGTTAGCAATCAACCCCGCCCGTGCATAAGTGGATTTCCCGATGCAAATCACCGTAACCGTCGGCGGCACCTGCAACAGTTCCAGCGCCACCCCTAGCCCGTAGGAATGTCCCGGAATAATAAAAAATTGCCCATGCTCATCCTCTTGCAGGGCCGTGGACTCCAAATTATTGGGATTGAAATGTTTGGGATCCACAACCGTGCCCGGCACATGGCGGAAAATGCGAAATTCCTTGGGCGATAGGCGAATATCGTAGCCATAGCTGCTGAGGCCGAAGGAAATAACCGGGCGATCGCTCTCCCCCTCCAATCGCCGCACCAGCTGCCTTTCAAAGGGCGCAATCATCCCCTCCGCCGCCATTTTGGCAATCCACGCATCATTTTTAATCATGGCGCTTATGTGCCCCCAACGTCACCGCCGCCTTTATAACCGTATTCCCCGCTGCGAACCAAACATTTTTAAACTCTTGTTTGAAA
>CALCTI010000579.1 GCA_937894105.1 uncultured cyanobacterium | reverse complement strand
ATCGCCATTCAAGGCACTGCAACTGCAGCACAAACACAGGGCGCCCCTCTCCCTCTGTCTCCCCCCCCCACTCTTCCCGCTCCCGCTCCTGCGCTTCCTACTCCTGAAACAACACCGGCGCCCCCACTCCCACTCTGTCCGTGCGCCACCCTAGAGTTACCCCCACTGCCAACGGTGGCGATCGCCGGTAGCGACAGCGCAGACACCCTAACGTCCACCCACGGCACTGATCTGATCTTGGGATTCGCGGGCGATGATGTGATCCAAGGTTTACGAGGGAACGACTTCCTCTTTGGGTGGGCGGGCGATGATCGGATGAATGGTGGTCGCGGCAATGATTTTCTCCGCAGTGGGGCGGGAAATGATCGGGTCTACGGCGATCGCGGTGACGATACCCTAGTGGGGCGTTCAGGCGACGATATTTTGTATGGTGATCGCGCCATCATTGATCAATCCGGGGGCGATGACTTACTGTGCGGTGGCGAAGGGGCGGACCAATTATTTGGACAAAAAGGCAATGACACCCTCTGTGGCGGCGTGGGGGATGATTCGCTGAACGGCGGACGCGGAAACGATTTACTGTTTGGCGGCGAGGGTAACGATATCCTCAGCGGCGATATGGGCAATGACACCCTGATTGGCAATGCGGGTGCTGATATTTTTGCCGTGGGCCAAGGGAGCGATGTGATTTTAGACTTTGAGCTAGGGGGCGATCGCATTGACCTACCTGCCTCAACCAGCTTCAGCGACCTAACCATTACCCGAAGTGGCGTTAATACTCTGATTAGCGCAAGCGGAGCTTTTTCAGTCAGCTTGTCTAACTTTGCCGGCACCTTATCCGCAACAGACTTTATTTAATCTAAATGCCGTAAGCACTTCTCTGGACTGAAAGTTCTCAGTCCATTTTTTTTGGCGCGTTGATCGCTCCCAGGACGCCTTTACCTGGGAACGATCAACGCGTCTCACTTGAATTCGAAAAATACCCCAATAAGTGCCTTCAGGCTGTATAAACAGTCAAAACAAAAACGAGAATCACTGCAAATAAGTGAGCCGAATTGAACCATAAAACTCGGCAAAAGCCAAATTCTCTTCGATAGAAGTCACGAAAAAACTTGGCTAGCTTTATTGAAAAACGGAGCATCTACCCCTTGAATCTAGGCTTTTCATCAAAGCCTACTTAATTCATCTGAATGTTTATTTGATGATAGCCTCATGTATTATTAGTGATTTTTTTGTGTATCATTCAAAAGTCATTTTATCTCCTATAAAAAGTTACATAAATAATCTAGTTTTCTGGATAGTATTGGTTTAGTGCATCGATATTTTCAGTTTCACTAGTAAAGGTAAATATCATGGACTTTCCTACAGGTAATTCGACGAAAGGTGTTCGCGCAGCATTGGATTTGACTGGTACTGAAACAAAGCAGTCAGTTGTTTTTATTGATGCCAATGTGGATGATTATCAAAGTCTTTTGAAAGGGGTTAACCCTGGCGTTGAAGCCGTGTTGCTAGGTGCCCATCAGGATGGAATTCAGCAAATCACAGACGTTTTAACTCAGCGCTATTCGCGCCGATCAACCCCCGAGTTCCTCACCGTTCATATTGTTTCCCACGGCGCTCCCGGCTGTTTGTCCCTGGGAAATGCTCAGCTCAGTCTCGATACTTTTGAGAAGTATGCGGAGGCGCTGGCGAGCTGGGGAGAAATCGCGCCAGAGCGATCGCTGCTAATTTACGGCTGTAACGTGGCGGCGGGAGATGCTGGAGCCCAATGGCTACAAACACTCCACCAGCTAACCGGTGCCAATATTGCCGCATCGGTTAAGCGAACCGGCAGCGCACGGCTGGGAGGAAACTGGCACCTGGAAACCCAAGTTGGCAACATTACGGCTCCCCTCGCTTTCACCACTGCCACCACTGACGCCTATGCTTCTGCATTTGCCTTAAGCGCCTCTGACCTGGTTGTGGCGGGTTACAGCGCTGATAATCCTGACTCATTTGCCCTGCTGGCGCTGGCGGATATCCCGGCGGGCGAAACCGTGACGATTTCCGACAGGGGATTAAGAGTTAATGGCACGCCCTCAACAACCGGCAATGATCAAGACATTACTTGGGTGATCCCGGCGGCGATTCCTGCGGGAACGATTATACAAAGTGGCTCCATTCCTGCGAACCTGAATTTAAATGCGAATGGGGACCAAATTCTGATTTATCAGACAGGTCCAACCTATATTTCCGCCTTCAATAATGATTTATCGCAGACCCCTGTAAATAGCTGGTCTACTACTTTCACCAATAACAATGCAACGCGCTCAGTGGCTCCCCCAGGCACCACTGTTGTAACGATCGCAGGAGGACCTGGTAATGCTTTCGGTCTGGTCGGCGAGACCGATAACGCTTACTACAACGGTCCAACCACTCCCGCAACGAAGGATGGCTGGATCGCTAGGATTAATGAACCTGGTAATTGGGTTAGAGATAATGATAATTCGATCAATTTAGCCGCAGTGCTGCCAACCGCTTTTTTGGTGGACCAGACGCCCCCTAATTTCAACAGCATTGTCCGACAGGATCCCAGTACAGGGTCTACCAATGCTGACGTGTTGGTATTTCGAGCTACTTTTAATGAAGGTGTTCAGAATGTTGATGCCAGTGACTTTGTGGTGACGGGAGTCAGTGGGGTGAGCGTCAGTACGACTGTTACCAACAACGCGACCTATGACATTGTTGTTTTTGGTGGGGATTTAGCCAATTTTGATGGCACTGTGGGTTTGAATCTTGCCCCAGGTCAAAATATTCAAGATCTGCCAGGGAATAATCTGCCTAATACTGAGCCTGCGATCGACGAAACTTTCACGGTAGACAATACTCCCGCTCCTACCCCCACCCCCATAACGCCCCCTTCTCCCGGTCCGCTGCGCCCGATTGCGGATCCGGCTCCTGCAACACCCACTGTTCCACCGGCAATTTTAACCGCAGCTCCAACGGCTAATGGTGCTGATTTACCG
>CALCTI010000578.1 GCA_937894105.1 uncultured cyanobacterium | reverse complement strand
CTCGAACTACACCCTAGAGATCACTTTTTCCAATGGTGAGGTGCGGCTATATGACTGTTCACAGATTCTCGACTTTGGTATTTTTCAAAAGTTAAAAAATAAGGATTATTTCAAACAAGCAAAAGTCTTCAACGGCACTGTCTGCGGCCCCAATGACCAGGATATTTTCCCCGATACCCTGTACCTAGGCTCTGTGCCAATGGCGATCGCCCAAGCCCAGCAAGCCTACCCCCCCCGATTCCCCAGAACCTCGATCGCATCCCCCAGCGCCGTGGTCAAATTTAACCGAGTCGCCTCATGGTCCTGCCGTTCTTTTTCGAGGGCCGCGATCGCCTGATTAA
This sequence comes from uncultured cyanobacterium, assembly GCA_937894105.1. Lineage (GTDB taxonomy): Bacteria > Cyanobacteriota > Cyanobacteriia > CACIAM-69d > CACIAM-69d > CALGDE01. Next base: position 859 of record CALCTI010000578.1, on the reverse strand, counting down.
GTTGGCTGCGTAATTGCTGACACTGTTCCAGCGCTTCCGGTAATGTGTCGGGCTGCCCATCCTGCTGGGCGGGAGCGATCGCCACTTCTGCCCCATCCCCCAAATCCATCGTGGGCACCGTCGCAACCTGTTGCTGTAGCTGGGCGATCGTGACTTGGAGCGCTTCCACATTTTTGCGGTGCTGCTGGGTTTCCTGGGTGTAATGGCGCTGCCATTTATCAGACACTTGGTATGCCGCATCGCGATCGCGCTTTAAATCAGCAACCTGCTGCTTCAGCGCCTGAATTTCCTGAATCCACTGGGAAAAATCTTGAGGGTCAGTCGTCATAGTTCACCGTCCTTACGCCCTATAACGCTACCAAATTATCAAGCGGGAGCGGCAGGCTCGGGAGGCGTTTGGGCTTGGGAAAAAGATTGCAAAAATGACTCGATTTCCCGCGCCGCGTCAGTATTACCTTTTTTCAGGTACAACGTTTGCGCCTTTCTCAACGTGGCTTTGCCCTCCTCCAGCTTGCCCTGCTTACCGAAGATACCGCCTAAAATTTTCAACGGCTCCGGCTCCTCCGGATTCGTCTGGGCAGATTTTTGCAACGCGGCGATCGCCTCATCCACCTTGCCCTGGTTATACAGCACCATACCCACCACCCACTCAAACTCAGGACCATCCGCGTTGAAATTGCGCTGCACAAAAATTTGATCCACCTGGAGCGCCGCCGCCATTTGCCCCTGTTGGATATACAAATTCCGCGCCACCTTCAACGATAGCAACCCCTCTGGCTCCTTACCCTGCCCAAAAACTCCCGCCGACAATAGCCGGTACGCCTCCGCCCGCTGATTATTCGCCTCCACCAGCGGGTTC
>CALCTI010000577.1 GCA_937894105.1 uncultured cyanobacterium | reverse complement strand
CCACATCCGCCGCCGTAAAAGGCTCACCGTCGGACCATTTCACATCCTGTTTTAGCTTCCAGATTACCGACTTGCCATCCTCCGCAACGCCGCCATTGTCCCGGGTGGGCTCTTCCGCCGCCAAAAATAGCACCATATTGTTATCGCTGTCGTAGCTCGCCAGGGGTTCATAGGTGATACGAGCCGCCTCGTAATCTTTGAAACCGCTGGATAAATGGGGATTTAAAATCGTCGGCGCTTGCCAGTACAGCAGTTTTAAGGTTTCGGGGTTGCGATCGCCCCCAAACCCCGATCCCGTCGGCGCACCACCGCAGGCCGCCAATGCCAAACCGCTGGTTAAAATCAGCGCCCCTGTGGTTAACGATCGCGCCAGTCGCCGGGAAAAACAGGGAGATTGCCCTTTAAATTGAGCTTTGGACAGGTGCGCTGGGGAAAATTTGCGGGGGCGAAAAAGCAACATAAAAGTCGAATTCTTATAGTGTGTCAACGGAATGGGTAGAAGTTGCCCCCTATCCTATTAAGAAATGGAGCGCCTCACGATTTTGGCGTACTCAATCGACGAAACGGGCACCGTAAAAGGATATGCTGTGATTCCCGAATCGTCCCTACTTTCTTGAATACCTTAAATTATTGGAGAAAATTTAAGGGCTTAGGGGAAAGCATTTACCACTGTCCCAAAGAAACCAGCCATGTTGTCTTACCTGCGTCCAGACTTGCTAACTTTGGCAGCTTACACGCCCCACCCGGCTGGTGCAGTGGATAAGGGGACAGTTTTGGACCACCTGGACACTAACGAGTCGCCTTATTCCCTACCAAAACCGTTGCGACTCAAGCTGGCAGATACCTATGAAAACCATCTAGAAACTAACCGCTACCCCGATGGTGGGCATTTGGCGCTAAAAGAGGCGATCGCCGAATACGTCAACGGATCCTGCGGCCCCATCAGTAACGGCACCTCCCCAAAAATTACGCCCCAGCAAATCTCCGTCGGCAACGGGTCTGACGAATTGATTCGATCGCTCCTAATCGCAACCTGCCTGGGCACCGGCAGCAGTGTCCTCACCGCCGCGCCGACCTTCTCCATGTATGGCATTCTGGCGAAAACGTTGGGCATTCCGGTAGTAACCATCGGTCGCAATACTGATAAAAATTTTGAAATTGACCTCGACGCAGGACGGCAGGCGATCGCCAACCCCAACGGTACACCAGTGCGAGTGGTGTGGATGGTGCACCCCAATTCCCCGACGGCCAATGCATTGACGCCAACCGAATTAAGCTGGCTGCGGGGAATTCCGTCGAACGTGCTGGTGGTTATCGATGAAGCCTATTTTGAATTTAGCCAGCAAACGGTAGCGGGTGAATTGGCAGCCCGCCCCAATTGGGTCATCCTGCGCACCTTTTCCAAAGCCTTTCGCTTAGCGGCCCATCGTATGGGATACGCCGTAGGTCACCCGGATTTAATTCAGACACTGGAAAAGGTGCGGCTGCCCTATAACTTGCCCAGCTTTTCCCAGGCGGCGGCCTTGACGGCGTTAGCTCACCGCAACGAGCTATTAACGATGATTCCTAAAATGGTGAGCGATCGCGATCGACTCACCCGAAACCTACGCAGCCTGGGCACTTTCCAAGTGTGGAATAGCGCGGCTAATTTTATTTACCTGCGTTTGCGCCCTGACTTCGCTGGGGACAATCCCGAGCCCAAGCTTGGGGAAATTACCGCCGCCATGAAAGAAAAAGGCACTTTGATTCGCCACACCGGAGGTGGCTTGCGCATTACGGTGGGAACGCCGGAGGAAAATGATCGCACCCTATCTCGCTTAAAAGCAGTGCTTGGGAACTAGCACAAGACACTGGCCCTACCAAAGCCAAGGAACCAATCGGGTGCTGTTACTTTGATAGTCCTGAAAATTGTCGTACTTTTCGCCCATTGACTTCTCTTTTTCAAGAATTCGTTGAATATAAAGGGCAAAAACCGTCAGGGGCAAAATCCCAGACCAAAGCACCCCAGACACCACGGCAAAACTGCTGTAGCGCATTAAATCGCCCAAGTAATTAACATTACGAACGGATCGCCAAATTTCCGTATTCACCAATTTCGCACCCATGCTTTTTGCGGTCATTTTCTGCACGTCTGCCGCCGTATTAATTAAGCTGCCAAAGATATAGAGCAGTAAGGCGATCGCCATGGAAACGTAGCCCAAAGGTTCGGGATTGGTAAAGGCAAAAAATCCAGGCAGGGCATAAAAGACACCCACAAACAAAAGCACTGAAATAAAGGTAGGAATATCAGTTTCCTCAGTGAAAATAACCTCCTTTCGCATGGGGAAGAGATACTGTTCCAACAGCCACCAAAGGCAATATCCACCGTGAAGACACAGGTAAATTACCTGTCGAGAATCTTGGATTCCGTAAACCAGTGCCAGCCCCAGCAGAATTACCAACGTCAAACCTTTGGCGACGTTAATTGCCGTTAATTGCGTTAATTTCATTGCTCACCTCCCCCTAAAACTTCCCCTGTAAAGCCTTGACGCAGCGAGCACAAAGGTTCGGATCTTCGGCATTATTCCCAACTGTTTCGGAATAGTCCCAGCACCGCTCGCACTTTCTACCGCTGGCATTCACAATGCCACTCCCCAGAGATTCAGACTCGAACGCATACTTCAACCCGTTCAACGGAGCTGTTTCCATGAGTAGATCCACCTGAGACGTGAGGAAAAAATACCGCAGTTCATCAACGTTGTTGGAGCCATCTTCTAGAGGGTTTTCGGGATTAAACTTAGCAAGACGATCGCGCAGTCCTTCATCATCCACGTAAAACAAGACCTTCGCTTCTAGGCTAGAACCAATGGATTTGTCGTTTCGGGCTTGCTCCAGAACTTTATTAACATCACTACGGATATCGCGGAACTCTTGCCATTTTTCTGCTAGCTTCGGTTGTTTCCATTGCTCTTCCAGCTTGACCCAGCCTGCCTGAAATACCGACTTCTCAGACACCTCATAGGGCAGCGCCTGCCAAATATCTTCTGCCATATGGCACATCACTGGAGCGATCGCCCGCACCAGATTTTCCAAAGCCACGGCAATCACGGTTTGACAACTGCGGCGGCGGAAACTAGTCGAAGAACTAATGTAAAGCCGGTCCTTAGCGATATCCAGATAGAAATTAGACAGATCCACAACGCAGAAATTTTGCACCGTTTGGAAGAATTTGAAGAACTTGAAGGTTTTGAACGCTTCGGTAATTTCGTCAAATACTTCCGTGATCCGGTGGAGCATATAACGATCTAACTCCGGCAAGTCGTCGTACGCCACGGCATCTTTGACCGGATCAAAATCATGCAGATTTCCTAATAGGAATCGCGAGGTATTGCGAATCTTGCGATACACATCAGACATTTGTTTGATGATGTTTTTACTGACAGGCACATCGGTGGAATAGTCCACCGATGAAACCCACAGCCGCAGCACATCTGCACCGTAGGGAGGCTCCTGTTTCTGGTTATTACCGCCGTTGATCACCACCATGGGATCCACTATGTTGCCCAGGGATTTACTCATTTTGCGTCCCTGTTCATCCAACGTAAATCCGTGGGTCAATACCGTTTTGTAAGGGGCGGGACCACCGCTGGCAACGCTCGTCAACAAACTGGATTGGAACCAGCCGCGGTGTTGGTCAGAGCCTTCTAAATAAATATCGGCGGGATATTTCAAGCCGCGCTGTTTGACCACCGATGCCCAAGAGGAACCCGAGTCAAACCACACATCCATGGTATCGGTGCTCTTGATATAAGTACGCCCGTTATAGCGGTACTCCTCCGGCAACAGCTCCTCCACGGACCAATCCCACCACACATCAGAACCGTGCTCAGCAATTAGATCGCGGGTGCGGTTCAGGGTTGCCTCGTTCATCAATGCTTCGCCGGTTTCGCTGTCATAAAACGCTGGGATGGGCACGCCCCACGATCGCTGGCGAGAGATACACCAATCGGATCGCTCACCCACCATGGATTCAATGCGATTCTGACCGGAATCGGGGATCCAGGTGACCTCGGCGATCGCCCCCATCGCCGCATCCCGGCACCCATCCACCGACGCACACCACTGCTCCGTTGCCCGGAA
>CALCTI010000576.1 GCA_937894105.1 uncultured cyanobacterium | reverse complement strand
GCGTACTCCCCACTGCATAAGGCTTCTGGAGATTAATTGATGACACGCCCTAGCTTGGCTGTAGATATAACAACGGCCCCCGAACTTGGGAGCCGGGAGCCTTGATTTAGTGGGGCAGTTTATCGGGGCGGTTTATTGGGGCAGCTTATTGGAGCAAGTTATTAAAGCGATCGCCCCCCTTAAATCATCCCGACGCCCTTAAATCACCGCAATACAGTCAATTTCCACCAGCACATCCTTCGGCAGTCGCGCCACCTGTACCGTCGCCCGGGCTGGAGCCGTCGCCTCGTCAAAAAACTGGGCATACACCCCATTGACAGTTCCAAAATCATTCATATCGGCCAAGAAAATCGTCGTTTTCACCACGTCAGTAAAGGTAGCTCCTGCCGCTTCCAACACAGCCAATAGGTTACTCATCACCAATTCCGTCTGCTTTTTTACGTCCCCGTCATAAGCCAATGTGTTGGTGCTGGGATCGATCGCAATCTGCCCTGACGCAAACACCATTTCCCCCGCTGCAGCGATCGCCTGATTGTAAGGACCCACCGGATTGGGAGCCTTGTGGGTTTTAATCACTCGCTTGGACGCCATTGCTACTCCTGCCTCACCTTACAGTTCAATAATTTTGCTTCGTGAATTTTGCTTCGTGCTACGGCAATACTACCCACCTAGCGAACCTCGGCAACAGGTTAGGATCCCGATTCCAGTTACAACATTCAATTTTTAAAGCACTCAAATTTTAAGACAGTCAACTCAATGTGCCGGAAAGCTTAAGAATCCCACGCCAGCCCCTACCCATTCATAACCCGCACTTAATCAATTCCATAACCTCATCATGTCGCCATAGAAAATCAAATTTGGTTACTAGGGGCACATTTAGTACCTCTCAAGATTGATAGCTTCTCCAGTGCGCATGGGTTATTTAATAAATATGCTCGTACCGCTTGCAGGTCTAAAGCAAATTCTTGTGAGTGTTGCTTTAGCTATATTGGCTAGACTGACTGTGGAGTCGACAATGGCTGCCCTTGTGGGGTGACTTGAAGTCGAAAAAGAGTCATCAGCCAGACTGCGCGTACTAGTGAGGAGTGAGTTCGAGGTTATTACATGAAACGCTTATTGAATTTAAAGCTGGGTCTAGCAACGCTAGCCGCATCTGTCGGAGTTTTTGCGGCGATCGCCCCAGAACCTGCCCGTGCAGATCAAGGCGAAACAGCAGAATTCGCTGAATTTGAAGCGACTGAGCTAGAAGGAGCTGACGCAGAAGCCACTGACGCAGAGTCGTCGGTGGAGTACTTGCAAGAAGTTACGGCTGTGCCGGGCATGGAGCAAGTTACCTCCGTCTCCCAGCTAAGTGACGTATCCCCCACCGACTGGGCATTCCAGGCACTGCAATCCCTAGTTGAGCGCTACGGCTGTATTGCGGGTTACCCTGACGGTACCTATCGCGGCAACCGCGCCCTAACTCGCTACGAGTTTGCCGCTGGTTTGAATGCCTGCTTAGATCGGGTAAACGAGCTAATCGCAGCCTCCACCGATCCCCTAGCCACCAAAGAGGACCTGCAAACCTTGCAGCGCCTTCAAGAGGAATTCGCCGCTGAGCTCGCAGAAATTCGAGGTCGTGTAGATGCCCTAGAAGCCCGCACCTCTGAGTTGGAAGCCAACCAGTTTTCCACCACCACCAAGCTAGTGGGTGAGGTTGTTTTCAACCTGGCCGATAGCTTCACCGACGACGACGATTCCCAGACTGTCTTTGCCCATCGGGTTCGTTTGCAGTTAGTCTCTAGCTTCACCGGTAAGGACAAGCTACTTACCCGTCTAACTACCGGTAACATTGGCAACTCCTTTGCCAGCGAAATTGGCACCAACGAAGGTCGCTTTGCTTTTGACGGTCCTGGCGACAACACTTTCCGTCTAGATCGCTTGCACTATGTTTTCCCCGTGGGAGACCAACTCACCGTGTATGCAATGGCGAGCTTGGGTGGTCACCACTTCTACATCGACACTATGAATACCGGCTTAGAAGCTGGTGGTGGAGCTAATGGTGCCCTATCCCGCTTTGGTGAGCGTAATCCCATCTTCCGTCTAGGGTTAGGCGGTCAAGGGGTGGGTCTCAAGTACAAGCTCAGCGACGTTGTCACTTTGAACGCTGGTTACCTGGCCCGTGGCGGTAACGACCCCGCCGAGGGACGCGGCTTGTTCAACGGCAACTATTCGGCGATGGGCCACATTAAGATTCAGCCCTCCAGTAGCTTTAAGTTTGGTTTGACCTACATCCACGGTTACGACCCTCGCAGCACCTTTGCCCTAGGCGGCACCGGTACTGGTTTGGGTAACCTAAACACCGATGGCATTGATTTGGACACCGATGAGGGCGTCCGTACCAATACCTTTGGTGTGAACGCACTGTGGGATATTTCTCCCAAGGTGAGCCTGCGCGGCTGGTTCGGCTACATTGATGCTGATTTCGTCGATGACGGTAGTGCTGATGTGCTGACCTATGCGGGTGTGTTGGCTTTGAAAGACCTCTTTGTGGAAGGTAACTTCGGCTATGTGCTGTTCGGTGCTGCTCCTTACCTGAGCGATGCTGATGGCGACAGTGGTTTTGAGAGCGATGTGCCTCTCCATTTGGAGGCAGCTTACAAGGTTCAGGTTAGCGATAACATCACTATCACCCCTGGCTTTATCTGGCTGTTCTCGCCCCAGCAGGACTCTGACAACGACGATATTGTGATTGGCTCCGTGCGCACCACATTCTCGTTCTAATGTTTCGATAAAGCTTCGATATTGCTGTCGTAGCTTGCGGAAAGAGTACTGTATTTTCCTTGTAGAAATCATCACAATTCGACCAGCACTACAAACAGTGCTGGTCTATTTTTTTGCGTTTTTTCCACAATCTATGGTCACTCTATTTCAACCAAAGACGCTTCAATGGATTTTGCCTTTATTAGAACGACTACATTAAAGCGACTACGGTGACGGCTATGACGGGATGGTGTGGAGAAGGGCGGCGGAGATTTGGGTAAGGGAGGGGCGATCGCTCAATCGATGGTCACTATCTAGCTCCGTCAGCTCAACCCAGGGGCGTCCTTTGGCGTATTGGCGGCTGTAGTCAATGGGGACCGTCTCATCGTGAACGCCGTGGAAAATTTGGGTGGGAACGGTGTTGGAAATTTGAGTCCAGTCATAGCCCTGGGCGTCTTCCCAAAAGCTGTAATTTAGGGGGCACTCTTGCCCTTCACCGTGGTGATAAACCATCATCTGCCCGGTGGTTTGCCATTGTTCTTGTTTGTCTGCGCTTAAGTTGTCGCGCCACCGTTGGGGAAACCCAAAGGCAGGGGCGAGAAGAATTAGGTGAGCAATTTGATTTTTAAGGCGATCGCCCAAATATGCCGCCGTCAGTCCCCCAAAGCTGGAACCAATCAGGACGGCGCGATCGCCCCCAATTAGCTGACTCACCTGGGTTAACTGGCGGGTTAAGGTTAACTGTTCAAATCCCTCCCGGTTCAAATCCGGCACTTCCAAGGTGACATTCCGTTTGGCGACGGAGTCCTTGAGATACTGCACCTTTTGGGATTTGGGGCTGGAGGCAAAACCGTGCAGGTAGATATAACGCATTAGCAAGAGGGCGATGGAAAGGTCCTGTTTAAAATACGTTAGAGCGCGTTGATACTAATACCAATACCAATGCGCAGATATATTTTTGCCGTCTGCCTATGCCTTTTTCTAAGTTGACTCGAGCCCAGGGACTGATTTTGCTGGGACCATTGGGGGCGATCGCCGTTTTTTTGCTGTTGGCGGCGGCGATACAGATTAATGCCTGGGGGATTAACTGGGTTTGGGCAGTTATTTTGCTGGTAAGTGTGGGCTGGCGCTGGTTGGTGGTGCGGTGGCTGCGATCAAAAACGGGGGCGGGAACTGCGGAACGGGCGATCGCTGAGCTAACGGAGGAGGTGAACGAAGCGGCGGCGATGGAAGGGGATGGCAGTCAACAAGCGATCGCGGCCCAAAAAGTTTTAGACAACTGTTTGACGGAGGCGATGGAAGACGCACCCCTTTGGGAAGATTGGGATCGGTTTTGGGAGCGCTGCCAGAGTGTGGTGCGGGAAACGGCACTGGTGTATAACCCCTCCATTAAATATCCGCTGCTGAATATTTACGTGCCCCAGGCGTACAGCTTGATTCGGGGGACGGTGGATGATTTGGAGCAGTGGATAGAACAGCTATCGCCGGTGCTGGGGCGGGTGACGATCGCGGAAGCCTATGGAGCCTACGAGCTATATCAAAGGTGGGAACCCTCGGCGCGGCGGGTGGCGAAGGTGTGGGATTGGGCCCAGTGGGTGCTAAATCCGGCGGTGGCGGCTGCAAAAATTGTCAGCCAAGGATCCAGCGATCGCGCCACCCAAGAGTTGATTAGCAATTTAGGACAGCTATTGCGGGAGGCGGCCTTGCGCAACTTAAGTGCTCGAGCGATCGCCCTCTATCGCGGCAACACTTACGAAACGACGGAGTTAGCCCAGGTGACTAACTCTAAACCAGATCCAAAATCGGGCTCAAAACTACTGCCGCCGAAAACGGCTACCCTGCGGGATATTTTTAGTCAGGCAGTATCGCCGGAAGCGGTGGATCGGCAGCCGGTCAATATTGTGCTGGTGGGGCGCACCGGAGCGGGCAAAAGTAGTTTGATTAACACCCTATTTAGCGATCGCCGAGCAGACACCGACCTGCTGCCAAGCACCGATAAATTCGAAGCGTACCAATGGACGCTGCCCACGGGGGACCAGCTAAACCTATGGGATAGCCCTGGCTACGAGCAGGACTATGGCAGCGCGGCAGGGGAGCGGCTGGTGGAGGTGGCCCAGGTGGCAGATGTGGTCCTATTGGTGACCCCGGCGCTGGACCCGGCTCCTAGGATGGATCGGGAATTTCTCCAGGCGATCGCGGATATTGACGGTAATGGGGGAGAGTCTGGCGGTGCCAACGGCGATTCCCCGGTGCCGGTGATTGCGGTGGTAACCCAGGTGGATCGGGTACGTCCCAAGCGAGAATGGCAACCTCCCTACAATTGGCAGCAGGGCAACTCCCCGAAGGAAGTCAATATTCGCGAGGCGGTGGGCTACCGTCAGGAAGTGCTGGAGGGTGCGGTGAGCCAGGTATTGCCGCTGGTGACTTGGGATGGGGAGCGCGATCGCCAAAGCTGGGCAGCAGATCCCCTAGCGACAGCGTTATTAAACGCCATGCCACAAGCCAAGCAGCAGCGCCTGGCAAGATTTTTGCAAAGCTTGGAGGCTCGCAGTATTGCCGCCGCTCGACTCATTGATAAGTACGCCTTTCAAATGTCCACCACCCAAGGGCTGGCCACATTTTTGAAAAGTCCAGCACTGCAATTTATTTCCACAATGACCACGGGGCAGCCCGGCTTAGCGTATCTCCTCGCGGAAAAAATCCCCGTTGAGCAAATGCCGGTGGTGGTGGGCAAGTTGCAAATGGCTTACGACCTGTTTAATTTGCTAGCAACGCCCGATTTCACCCAGGTTGCTGATGTGGCGGACCGCAAGGGCAAAGGGACGGGCTTTAATTTGTTGGAGCTGTGGCCCCTGCTATTGCGACCCACGGATGATATTGCCAAAGATACCCAAGCGTTTGGCAGCGCGTTGGTGGAGTATTGGACCCAGGGATTATCGGCGGAGGCATTGGGCGATCGCTATCGATATTACTTAGAGCAGACGTCTTAAGAAGAAGCGTTTATGGGATTCGCCCTAGATTTTATAGTCTTTCTCGCCTTAAGCAGGACCCTATGAAGGGCACTGCCCAAGCTAAGCACCCTATTGGTTTCGCCAGAAGCGAGGATTTTGGTGAATTTAAAGCAGATTTGGTATGAGAATCTAGGGGCTGTCATCAATTGAATCCCTAATACCAATTCTTCAATTTGGAGAGAGTCCAGATGCCCGGCGCAACTGGCTCTCAAAGGATTTATATGTCGCTTTAATTTAGAGAATTGGTATAAGGTCCAATCAAGAATACCTGCTCGAAAATGGTCCACTACAGTCCAAAGTCAGAGCTTGTTTTTTGTTCCCTCATCGGTTTGCAGTTCATCAAACGTTTGAACTCATCCCTGTAGCCTTTTTGAGGGTCGTAATTGGTGATGAACTGACGTCCACAGTCATGACAGAGTTACTGTTGCTTACGCTGTCGATTGAAGCGATTTTGGGTGACGTGACCGGTACGGCACTCCGTGCAGGAGGGGGTGCTAGTGCTCATTTTTACGGTGACGCGTTTACACTCATCCTAGCTTTATCCAGCAACGCTCGGGAGAGCTATTCGGGGCGATCGCGCTCTAAATCGTAGAGCACCTTTTCGATATACCAGTCCTCAGTCATTCCCGGCCAATGGGCTTTTGCCTGGTCAATTAAACGCTCCGCCAATGCCCACTGACCGCCCACCAAATACCGTAACCGCTGTTTAAGGGGATTTTCGGCAGGGGTGTTGTCGTCCCTAGCAATTTGAGCGCTGGAAGGGGCCGAGCTTTGCAACTTTTTCATTGCCTCTAGGGTTCTGCGATACTCGTCCCACTGATCATTTTCTGAATAAAACGTGGCGGCGTGCTGGTAATCCTCGATCGCCCGCTTCAGTTCCTCAATGCGGGCGTAGGCTTGGGCACGGGCTAAATAAAATTTGGGCTTTTGGTTATCTCGCTCAATGGCTTCACCGTAGGCGGCGATCGCCCCTAGATAATCCCCTTTTGCCTGGGCAATTTCACCGCGAATCGCACACACAAAAGGATCATCGGGATTCGCCTGGACCGCCCGTTCCAGATCCGCCTGGGCTCCACCGAAGTCGCCGCCTAGTAATTTTGCCCGCGCCCGATTTCGCACCGCCGTCATATCATCAGAATTCACCTGCAAGGCCGCGTTGAAATCGGCGATCGCCCCCATCCAGTCTTCTAATTTCAGCTTTACAATGCCGCGACAGGTCAACGCCGCCCCATCCTGACCATCCAACTGCATCGCCCAATCCAGCTCCGCCATTGCCCCTTTCGCATCACCCTTTTCCGCCCGCTCCAAACACTGCCCATAGAACTGCTCTGGGTTTGCCAACGGCGCAGGTTTTTCCGATTTAGGCGGCGCTGTCGATGTTGTCGACGCAACTTTGGACTTAAGCTTTTCCATTTGCGCCAGGCAACGCTTCACGTCTTCGGGAAGTCGCCGATCTAAGTACAACTCCGCCGCTTTACGAAAACTATTAACCGCCAGCTCTCGCTTTCCCTGTTTTCGTAACACGGTGCCCTGAAGCTCGTAACCAGCAGCGTGGTTAGGTGAAATTTTGATTAAGCGCGTTAGGTCAGCGATCGCTCCCACCAAATGCCCCATCACCACCCGCACCAAAGCCCGTCCGTAAAGGGCTTCGGGGTAATCCGGCAACAGCTCCAATGCTTTGCCGTAATCAAACGCGGCTAGCTGGGACTGCCCCCTGTCGAATTGGGCTAATCCCCGGCGATAGTAGCCCTCCGCCAGGGTTGGACATAGGTCAATGGCTGCAGAAAACTGGGCGATCGCCTCCACCCACTTCTTCTCCTTAGCAGCCTCTTTACCGGCCGCAATTAATACACCGTACCGCTGATCCATGGTTCGGTTTTCACCCCATCGCCTGTGTCCCTATCCCCCAATCCTAACAACCGACAAATCCCAGCGCGGCGGGCTAAAACTAAGGGGACCGTGACATTTGCGATTACCGTCGATAACCAGTCGTGTAATTGCCCACGTCACCATTCGCGCTTAAATCCATTCCGAGTTTGCAGTGAGCTGGAGCTGTCAGGGCGATCGCCAGGGCTCATCATCAGTTACTTTCAAGGACTTTCACAACAGGGTATGCTGCCTCCTTTCTATAAAAAGTCAGAGGTGATAAACCCTAGCAAGCCCTGAGCAGGTATTGATGACAGCCCCTAAAAACCTCGGATCGCTGTTGTTTTAGAGATAGATATCTTTTATGGTCACAAGCCATTCGTTCCTTATGCCTCCCCAGGATGTGCATAACCAAGCCCTAGTGGATCATGTCCATCCAACGGACTGGGTGAATCCCAAGCCAGCGGCGGAATATGACCTGGTGGTGATTGGCGCTGGTACGGCCGGACTGGTCGCAGCGGCGGGGGCAGCAGGGTTAGATATTGGCTTAAAAGTGGCCCTGGTCGAGCGCCATTTAATGGGAGGCGACTGTCTCAACGTAGGCTGTGTGCCGTCGAAATGTTTGATTCGATCCGGGCGGGCTGCGGCAGATATGCTGAACCCTGGTCCCTTGGGGGTTGAGCCGGTGGAGCGCGCCAACGTCAATTTTCCGAAGGTAATGGAACGAATGCGGGAGGTGCGAGCCGGTATTTCCCATCACGATTCGGCTCAGCGCTTTAGCAAGATTGGTGTGGATGTATTTCTGGGCAACGGTCAATTTATCGATGGCAATACCATTGGCGTTGGCGATACCCGGCTGCGGTTCAAAAAGGTGGTGATTGCCACAGGGGCGCGAGCAACCCGGCCGCCAGTGTAAGTCAGTGAAGAGGTCGGCCTTTTAACCAACGAAACCGTCTTTAGCTTGACGGATCGTCCTGAGCGCCTTGCGGTGATTGGCGCAGGGCCCATCGGCTGCGAATTGGCCCAGGCGTTCCAGCGGCTCGGTTCGAACGTTACCTTGTTGCATCGTCGTTCTTACATTCTCAATAAGGAGGATCCCGATGCGGCGGTGCTGGTGCAAAAATCCCTGGAAGAGGATGGGGTGAAATTGGTGACGGGGATGACCTTGCGCCGGGCCTATCGTAGCGATCGCGGCAAAGTGCTGGAGTTTACTGACGCCGAGGGTCAAACGGAATCCATTGAAGTGGACGAGATCTTGATGGGGGCGGGGCGATCGCCCAATGTGGAAGGGTTAAACTTGGAAGCGGTTGGTGTGCAGTACAACCAGCGCGGCGTGGTGGTGGATGATTATCTGCAAACTACCAATAAGCGCATTTTTGCCGCTGGCGATATTTGCATGGCTTGGCAGTTTACCCACGCGGCCGATGCGGCGGCTCGCATTGTGCTGAAAAATGCGTTCTTCTCCCCCTTCGGCTTGGGCAAGTCTAAGCTCAGCGATTTGACTATGCCGTGGGTAACCTTTACGGATCCAGAAATTGCCCGCACCGGTTTATCGGAAGAGGAAGCCCAGGCGAAGGGATTCGATACCACCACCATCAAAATCGACATGAGTGGTGTGGACCGTGCTTTGACCGACGGCGAAACCGATGGCTTTTTGAAGGTAATCCACAAACGCGGCTCCGATGAAATTTTGGGAGCAACGATGGTATCTCGCCACGCGGGGGAAACCATTAGCGAACTCACCACGGCGATCGTCAACAAGATCGGTCTTAGCGCCATGTCCAGCGTGATTCACCCCTATCCAACCCAGGCAGATTGTGTAAAACGGGCGGCCGATGCCTATCGTCGCACCCTGCTTAAGCCCAGCACCAAGCGGCTTCTCGGAATTTTGACCAAGTTGTCATAGGGGGATCTTGGGGCGATCGCACCCACTAATCCTATGCAAGACCAGCATTCTTCGGAGTGCTGGTCTTGTTTTATTAAACGGCTTTGCTAAACGATGTCGGTGTCTTCGTAGATATCGGCGATCGCCACAAAACAGTCAATGTTGGAAAAGGTAATGGGATCGCCCTCAGGGCCAAGAGTCTATCTATGGTGATCGCTTGGCTCATCCGCTCGGCTCATCTAAACAAAGAGTGTGATTGTCCAAAGTGTGAACAAAGACAAGTGATGAGGTGAGTGATGAGGCGATCAATGTCAATTAGGCGATCGCAAACTCGGTCAAGGCG
>CALCTI010000575.1 GCA_937894105.1 uncultured cyanobacterium | reverse complement strand
CTGTAGCCAAACTCCGTGGTTAGACGGATCCATACCGTCCGCTTTAAGCTGCGCTAAATATCTTGCCAGCACCGAATCCGCGCCGGAGTCCTTGGTCTCTGCCTCCAACTGCTGGGGCGATCGCCCGATGCCCGACCAACTCAACCGCGCTCCAGTGCCAACGGCCACCGACTGGACCGAGCTTGTACCCACCAGCACCGTCGCCGCAATTTTCCAGCCGCCCATTAAAAAGCTCTGCAACTTAGCGCACCGTTCTAGATTTTTCGCCTTCTTACGCTTCTTTCGCTTCCTTAAAGGATTGGCGCATCACTGCCCGTAAGCCAAGCCCTAGGAAAATCAGGGAAATAAACGCCAACAGCCCACCCCAAAACCAGTAGGGAAGGAGCAACTGCTGGGCAATCATCCCGGTGTCAGAATACTGCAACCCGCGCCCACCCACGCTCACTCGCTCGGTAAATAAATAATCCAGGTGCTGATAGGAGCTAATGCACGCCTGGACGCCCAAAAACTGTACCGAAAAATACTGCATCCATCGGGGCGTGTACAGGGGAATCGAGGCGATCGCCACTCCCAGGGCCACTACAGTAGCACCATTCCAGCAATGGACGGTCACAACAAGCCCCCCGCTGACACCAGCGATCGCCCAATGGGTCCAAACCACAAATTGCCGCTATGGTAAGCCAAGCCTGCCCCGGACGGATAAAGCATCAATCGCTGAAAGGTGCCGCCCATGGCGATCGCCGTTAACCCATGCCCCATTTCGTGGAACCAGGTAGCCAAAATTGAGAACGGATACAGCACATAGAATCCAAAGGGAACTTGCCACAGGATTACCGTGGCGATCGCCGCCCCAATCAGCCAGGTCAGGGACTGGGACGATTTTTTTGGAATCGGAGGCGCATCAGTGGGCGAGGGCGATTTCATGGGGTTTGGGGACTCGTATCCCAAAAAGTCTGCGTGTTTCTATCCTATTTTAGGAGTTTCGCAAAAGTGTCTGGTTTGACCTCAGCAGCTGACCTCAACAGTCACCCTAAAAACGTTGCCCCAAAAAAATATTGCCCCCAAGAACCGCTCCCTACAATAAGCGAGCCTTCAAAGCATCCACTTTATCTAACTGCTCCCACGGCAAATCCAGGTCCAACCGTCCAAAGTGCCCGTACGCCGCCACATCTTGGTAGAACCGTCCGCCGCGATCGCCTGGCAAACTCTGCAACCCATAAGCATAAATAATCCCCGCCGGACGCAGCTCAAAAATCTCCTTCACCGCCTCCAGCAGCTTCGCCTCTGCAACCTTACCGGTCCCAAAGGTATCCACCATAATGCTCACCGGTCGCGCCACCCCAATGGCGTAGCTCACCTGCACCTCGCACTTGTCCGCCAGACTCGCCGCTACAATATTTTTCGCCACATGACGACACGCGTAGGCTGCACTGCGATCCACCTTGGTAGGATCCTTACCCGAAAATGCACCGCCCCCGTGCCGAGCCGAACCACCGTAGGTATCCACAATAATCTTGCGCCCGGTGAGCCCCGAATCTCCCTGGGGACCACCAATCACAAACTTCCCGGTGGGGTTCACCAGCAACCGCGTATTATCATCAGGCTGTAGCTGAACGTCGCCAAACACCGGTTTGATGGTGCTTTCCCACAGATCATCACGAATGCGCTTTTGGATGGCGTCGTTATCCGTCACCCCATCGATATCATCAGCGTGCTGGGTGGAAATCAAACTCGTATCTATCCCCCCTGGCTTGCCGTCTTCGGACACCACCGACACCTGGGTTTTACCGTCCGGTCCCAAATAGCCTAAATCCCCCGACTTACGCACCACCGCCAACTGCCGAGACAGCCGGTGCGCCAAACTAATGGGCAACGGCATCAGCTCTGGCGTCTCGTTGCAGGCATAGCCAAACATCAGCCCCTGATCACCAGCACCAATAGCATCAAAGGCTTCATCGTTACCCGTGCCCCGATTTTCCTGGGCGACGTTCACTCCTTGGGCAATATCCGCCGACTGTTCGTCCAGGGCCACCAACACCGAACAGCTATTAGCAGAGAAGCCATTGTCTGCATTGGTATAGCCGATTTCAGCAATTTTTTGCCGCGCCAGGTCAATAAAATTCACCGTTGCCTTAGACGACACTTCCCCGGTGATCAGCACCAGCCCAGTGTTGACCACCACCTCAGCCGCCACTCGCGATCGCGGATCTTCACTTAGGAGTGCATCCAGAATGGTGTCTGAAATCTGGTCACAGATTTTATCGGGATGTCCTTCGGTGACGGACTCGGAGGTAAATAGATAGCGACGAGACAAGGAAGCGTCCCCCAAAAACGATAGGAAATAACAAAAATAAAATTGGGTGCAGGGGCCAAAAATAGTCTGCTGCTGACTTTTGCAAAAGCGGCTGTCTATGCCTAGCGGCAAAAGTCGAAGAAAGAGACGCCCAAGAAAGACTTGAATTATTTTAAAGGGTGATGTTGGGCAAAATTTAACCTTTGATCAATTGACTTAATAAGAATTCGACGAAAGCTTCTCAAATAGAGCAGCCAACTGTGCCTTACTTCAGGCTCGCAACTAACGGATCTAGGGTGGGCGCATAGGCATCTGCGCCGAAGTCAACCTCTTGCAAGCTAGTCTCACGGCGCACAATAATCACCCCAGCGCTTCCCCCTCGCCGCCCCAACAGCACATCTGACGAGGCGTCGCCCACCATTACAACCTCGTGGGGTTTCACCTGAAGCTGTTCACAAGCTTTGAAAAGAAGCTGTGGATCAGGCTTAAGGCACTCTGGCGTTGATCCCAAGGCGACAGAACACAGCGATCGCCACTGGTAGTGCTCCACAAATTCTTCCACAAACTTCGGGCTATCCGCGGACACAATGCCCACTTTCAGCCCCGCCGCCGTAAGCCGTTCTAAGCATCGCTGGGCTTCGGGAAACGGCGGCGTGTGGACGGCTTTGGGATCCAGTTCTTCATCCACTTCAGCAAAAGCGCCCTGGGCGATCGCCAAAGCCTCCGACCAGCCATACCCCTGTGCCGCAATCAACGTTGCCGCTGACACCTGGTTTTCAAACCGCGACGCCACCGCCAGCGCCCCCTGCATATTGACCTTGTCACCATCAATGCCCAGCGCTTGCCGTAAAAACTGACCCGTGCCAGGCGCTCGACGATTGACAGCTTCTGAGCGGCGATCGCCCAGGTTCCATAAAAAGCCCCTCACGTTAGCAAGCGTGCCGTCCTTATCAAAAAGAACAGCACGCAAGCCATTAAACCGAGTGGCGCCACATTGAACGTCAACCATTACCTAGGGCGTATCATCATTAACCTCAGTAGCCTCAAAGTTCAGAACGCTCGCCCCTTATCCCAAAAAGGATTTAGGGTCTGAAACCACATCACCATGAGGCGCAGAAAAACAACCGAGGATACACCTAGCCAAGCCTAAGCTTTAGCCAGAAGCCATCTTAAGCTTCCACAGGCTCAGGAGCTTCATCTTCAGCCGCAGAAGTCTCCTCCTCGGTAATCGCGGCAGCTGGCTCTTCAGCAGGGGATTCTTCTACCGGTTCACTGGCAGTCGGATCTTCAGCAGGAGCTTCCTCCTCGGCGATCGCAGCAGTCGGCTCTTCAGCAGGGGATTCCTCCTCGGCGATCGCAGCAGTCGGCTCTTCAGCAGGGGACTCCTCTACCGGTTCACTGTCAGCAGCAGGCTCAGGCTCATCAGTGGGGAGCGGTAGCCCCTCCTTCTGCAAGCGCATCTGCTCACGATACTTCTCCGCCATCTCCTCCGCTTTGTCATAGACAATATTCGGATCCTTCAGCATATCGCCCGGCTCAGGCTCAAGCTGCTTCGTGGACAGGGAAATACGGCCGCGCTCCGCATCCAGATCAATAATCATCACCTTCACTTCGTCGTTGACGCCGAAGATGCTGTTAGGCGTATCAATATGGTCGTGGGAGATCTCAGAAATGTGCAGCAAGCCGCTCACACCGCCAATATCAATAAACGCACCGTAGGGCTTGATACCGCGAACGGATCCAATCACCACCTCGCCCACTTCCAGGCGATTCATCTTACGCTCAACCAGCGCCCGACGGTGGCTCAATACCAAGCGGTTTCGGTCTTCGTCCACTTCAAGGAACTTCAAAGGCAGCTCCTCAGCCACCAAATCTTCTTTAGGCTTACGGGTGCTGATATGGGATCCAGGAATAAATCCTCGTAATCCCTCAATACGAACCAAAGCACCACCTCGGTTGGTGGCAAACACGTTTGATCGCACCGTCGCATCTTCCGCTTGAAGCTGGCGCACCCGCTCCCAAGCCCGCATATACTCAATGCGGCGAATCGACAACGTTAGCTGCCCATCTTCATTTTCATCAGACAAGATGAAAAATTCACGGGTTTCGTTCGATTGAAGAACCTCGTCAGGATTTTCAATGCGATTAATCGACATTTCCTGAATGGGAATGTACGCAGAAGTTTTTGCGCCAATATCAATTAAAGCGCCACGAGGTTCAAGGCTAAACACCGTGCCAGCAACAATATCACCAGGACTAAAGTGATAATCGTATTTGTCTAAAAGGGCGGCAAACTCGTCAAGAGTAAAGCCAACGTCAATGTTTTGGTTTTCTTGGGTGGGCATGCTAACGGTTGAGGCTGTTTCCGCAGGTAAATCAACGAAAAATCGCAGGCTAAAAACCTTGAGAACAAAAAAATCAAGGCACGAGCAAGCGGTCTTACTTGACCCTACGGCATAGGGTTGACTAAAAGATTCGGAGATCTCATCGTACCACGCCCAAACAGATTTCAATGCTCAAGGCAGCGAATGTCCCCTAGCCTTGAGCATTGAAAGTTCGACTATTAGCGCACCGCCCTATCTATTATTTGACCTTACGATCAACATAGGTTCATTCGGTAGCAGGCATTCGTGGGATGCTATTCAGCGCCTTGGGGCAAGAGCTCCCGAGGCTCCGAACTGTCTAGCTCGGACTCGGACGCCTTTACCTCCACCTGACCATCATCATCCAGGTCAACGGTCGCCTTATGACCTTCCCTAACCTGACCGGACAGCATAGCCTCGGCGAGGGTGTCCTCCAAGAGACGCATAATGGCACGGCGCAACGGTCGAGCACCGTAGCTAGGGTTATAGCCCTCTTCAATTAGACGCTCTTTAAAGCGGTCAGTCACTTGAAGTTCAATACCCTTCTCGGTGAGTCGACCAAACACTTCCTTAAGCAGAATCTCAGCAATTTCCTTAACCTCGTCCTTGGATAGCTGACGGAATACGATGATTTCGTCAAGGCGGTTTAAGAACTCAGGACGGAAGTACTGTTTCAGCTCTTCATTCACCAGAGATTTAATGCGGTTGTACTGGGAGTCTGCCAAGTCATCGGAGAACTCAAAGCCCAGTCCGCCGCCACCTTTCTCAATGACCTTGGATCCAATATTGGAGGTCAAAATCAACAGGGTGTTCTTAAAGTCCACCGTGCGTCCTTTGGCATCGGTCAAACGACCATCCTCCAGGATCTGCAGGAGCATGTTGAACACGTCAGGGTGGGCTTTCTCAATCTCGTCGAACAGCACCACAGTGTAGGGGCGACGACGTACCGCTTCAGTGAGCTGGCCGCCCTCGTTGTAGCCCACATAGCCCGGAGGAGAACCAATTAGCTTGGAAACCGTGTGGCGCTCCATAAACTCGGACATATCCAGGCGAATCATTGCATCTTCTGAACCGAAGAAGTAGGCTGCTAGCGCTTTTGTTAGCTCTGTTTTACCTACGCCGGTAGGTCCAGAAAACACAAAGCTGGCGATAGGGCGGTTGGGATTCTTCAAGCCGACCCGAGCGCGACGAATAGCGCGAGACACAGCTCGTACTGCTTCATCTTGACCAATCAGTCGCTGGTGGAGAGTGTCCTCCATATTCAGCAGCTTCTCGGACTCCGACTCCGTCAACTTATTGACCGGAACGCCCGTCCAAGATGCCACAATATGAGCGATATCCTCCTCGTCAACGACGGGGGACAGGTCTGTGGTGGTTTCGTCGGTCTTTTTACTTTGAGCGATCGCCCGAATCTCGGCTTTAATCTCCATTTCGCGATCGCGTAGCTCCCCAGCCTTGTCAAAGTCCTGGGAACGAACTGCCTCGTCCTTATCCTTAAGAACCTGGCGCAACTCTTTATCAAGCTCCTTAGCCGCAGGGGGAAGCTGGGAGTTGAGCAAACGAACTCGAGATCCCGCTTCGTCAATCAGGTCAATGGCTTTATCGGGCAAGAAGCGATCACTGATATAGCGGTCCGACAGTTTCGCCGCCGCATCTAAGGCGTCGTCGGAAATTTTCAGCTTATGGTGTAGCTCGTAGCGTTCCCGCAAGCCATGGAGAATTTCGATAGTTTCTTCCACGGAGGGCTCGCCCACGGTCACCGGTTGGAAGCGACGCTCTAGGGCCGCATCTCGCTCGATATGCTTGCGGTACTCATCCAAGGTGGTAGCACCAATACATTGCAACTCACCCCGTGCCAAGGCAGGCTTCAAAATATTAGCGGCGTCGATCGCCCCCTCAGCAGCACCGGCCCCAATTAGGGTATGCACTTCGTCAATCACCAAAATGACGTTACCCGCTTGGCGGATTTCGTCCATGATTTTTTTCAGACGCTCTTCAAATTCACCGCGATACTTGGTACCTGCCACCAACAAGCCGATATCCAAGGTAACAACGCGCTTTTCTTCAAGAATATCGGGCACGTCACCGTGGGAAATACGCTGGGCCAGTCCTTCGGCGATCGCCGTTTTACCCACCCCCGGCTCACCAATCAGCACCGGGTTATTCTTGGTGCGGCGTCCCAAAATCTGAATCACGCGCTCAATTTCTTTCTGGCGACCCACCACCGGATCCAACTTGCTCTCCCGCCATCTGGGTCAGGTTAGAGCCAAACTCATCGAGGGTTGGGGTCTTGGTACGTCCCTGGGAACCGCCGCCGGTGCTAACCTCAGCAGTTTCGCCCAGCATACGAATCACCTGGGTACGCACCTTCGTTAGGTCAACGCCCAGATTTTCCAAAACTCGCGCCGCAACGCCTTCGCCTTCGCGAATGAGCCCTAGCAACAGGTGCTCGGTACCGATATAGTTGTGACCTAGCTGACGGGCCTCTTCCAATGACAGCTCTAGAACTCGTTTAGCACGGGGAGTAAAGGGAATTTCGACGGCAACGAAGCCGGACCCCCGTCCAATAATTTTTTCAACCTCAATCCGGGCGTCTTTTAGGTTGACTCCCATGGATTTCAGCACTTTGGCGGCCACGCCGGTACCTTCACCAATCAATCCCATTATGATTTGCTCGGTGCCGACGAAATTGTGACCTAGGCGACGCGCTTCCTCCTGGGCAAGCATGATCACCTTGCTGGCTTTTTCAGTGAAGCGTTCAAACATTGGCGGTTACCTAGTCGCCTGCTTAGTGCTGGCAGAGTCGATTCTAGCATAGGGCAATGGGGCCGCGGGCACTGGCGTGGTGCGGGGTGGACGGGACTTTGGCGTCTAAAAAACGGGCTGTATTGTGGGATACGAAACCTTTGAAAGAGCGCCAGTGTTTGGAAACGTTTTGTAAAACGATGAGCTTTACAAATCGATCTAAATTTGCCCCGTCGATGGCGCATTATCCAATGGTGGGCGGTGACCCAATGGCGCGGAATCTTTACTGATTAACAATTTAGCGCAGGTTTCTATGGGAGGGGATCGGTGAAAGGTAGGGATATCTGTCGCTAGGGGGACGGTGGGGAGGGTGGCGATTATCTGGGCTGGGGACTTTTTGTCTTTAACAGAGGGCTAAACCAAGATGGGGGTTAGGTTAGGGCGCTTCGGGGATCCACTGCCAATGATGCTGGTGGAGGCGATCGCCCACGGTTGTTTCCCACTGTTGCAATGTGTCGATAAATTGCGGCCAACCCAGTCGGTTGAGCCACAGGATCGCAGCGCTGTCGCCGTTGGGATAGTATTTTTTGCGAATGCCCACCTGTTTAAAGCCGAATTTTTCGTAGAGGGCGATCGCTCGGAAATTATTACAATTTACTTCCAGCGTGGCTCGCGTCATTCCTCGACGGTGGCTGTTTTGGAGTAGCGCCAGCAATAACAACTGCCCAAGCCCTTGATGCTGGTGGGGAGAATCCACGGCGATCGCCACAATGTGGGACTCATCGACGATAAACCACACGCATCCCAAGCCTATTAACTGCTTTTCTCGATGGGCTTCCTTGCGGTCTTCGGCGCTAGGTTCAAGCCACAGTCCCACAAGAGCACTAGTGTCGTTGCCAATTTCCCGTTGGTAGCCATCCCGATTCCACAAACCGCCTAGGGCTGAATGGTCTAGCGCTAACACTTGATCCAGGTCGGGTTCGGCGATCGCCCGAAGGGTTAATTTTCGGTCCGAAGATTTGGCAGAAGGGTTTAACACTGGGATCTATCAAGAGAGGGCAGGATTTACGGCGATCAGGATTTACGGCGGTTTTGAAATGGAAATTTTGAAATGGAAATTTTGAAATGGAAATTTTGAAATGGCAGTTTTGAAATTTCCATTTTGAAACAGTAATTCTCACCCGGTTTGGGGCGATCCTGTCTAACCCTTTCCCAAGGAATTGCAGTAAAACGTTACTCTGTTTAAAGCCAACTTTCGATATATTTGGGGATTTCGAGTCGATGACTGTAACGCCTGTTAAACCTCCCACTTCGGTGAAGCATGAGGTTAAAGATCTGGCCCTAGCTGCTGAAGGTAAAAAGCGCATTGAGTGGGCGGGTCGGGAGATGCCGGTGTTGCGGCAGATTCGCGATCGCTTTGCCACTGAGAAGCCTTTTGAAGGGCTGCGTTTGGTGGCCTGCTGCCATGTAACGACCGAAACCGCTAACTTGGCGATCGCCCTGAAAGCCGGTGGTGCCGATGCGATTTTGATTGCCAGCAACCCCCTGTCTACCCAGGATGATGTGGCTGCCAGCTTGGTGGTTGACGAAGGGATTTCCGTCTATGCCTTCAAGGGCGAGGACACTGAAACCTACCTGCGCCACGTGAACATTGCGTTGGATCACAAACCCAACATCATTATTGACGACGGTAGCGACGTGACTGCGACCCTGATTAAAGAGCGTCAGGACCAAATCAGCGAAATCATCGGCACCACCGAGGAAACCACCACCGGTATCGTTCGCTTGCAGGCCATGTTGAACGACGGCGTGCTGAGCTTCCCGGCAATGAACGTCAACGATGCCGACACCAAGCATTTCTTCGATAACCGCTACGGCACCGGTCAGTCCACCTTGGACGGTATCATTCGTGCGACTAACATCCTCCTCGCCGGTAAAACCATTGTCGTTGCGGGTTACGGCTGGTGTGGTCGCGGTGTGGCGATGCGAGCTCAAGGTTTGGGTGCCAATGTGGTGGTGACCGAGATTGATCCCGTACGGGCGATCGAGGCTGTGATGGATGGTTTCCGCGTCATGCCCATGGCAGAAGCGGCTCCCGTCGGCGACATCTTCATCACCTTGACCGGTAACAAGCACGTTATCCGTGGCGAGCACTTCGACGTGATGAAGGACGGCGCGATGGTGTCCAACTCCGGTCACTTCGACCTGGAAATTGACCTAGGCGCTTTGAAAGGAAAAGCCACCGAAGTCACCACCGTCCGTAACTTCACCGAGGAATATCACCTGAAGAACGGCAAGTCCGTCATCGTATTGGGTGAAGGTCGTTTGATCAACCTGGCAGCGGCTGAAGGCCACCCCAGCGCCGTCATGGACATGAGCTTCGCCAACCAAGCCATGGCTTGTGAGTACCTGGTGAAGAACAAGGGCGAACTGGAGCCCGGCCTGTACCCCATCCCCACCGAAGTGGACAAGGACATCGCCACCTTGAAGCTAAAAGCCATGGGTCTAAGCGTTGACGAACTCACCCCTGAGCAAGTCAAGTACATGAACTCCTGGACCGAAGGCACATAAACCTACTTGCTGCCTTTTTTGTAAGCCTCTTGAGCACTGAGAAAGCTTGCATTTTGTAGAGACAAGTTGCTAGTAACTACAGCAACTTGTCTTTCTTTTTTGGCTCCCACCAGTAACTACTAAAGACTTTTGGATTTTTCACTACCAAGTCCATATCTGAAGTGTAGTTATTTCCCTCAAAGCCTTCATATTTGATAGTGATAGGCAGTTTTGTCTCGCCCTTCCACGTCCCGCAGTCCTCGGAAACATTGCCGAACAAACCTCGAGTTTCTTCTCCATCAATGAGGACAGGTATTAAGCTGTCTTCAGAGAAGCATTTCAAAGCCAGTGTCAATAGCTCCTAATCATATTTCTCCGGGCCGTGGAGATCTAACAGCTCTTTATCGGAAAGTCTTGTCTCAAGCGTCAGGATCTTCGCTGGGCGATTGCCGCGATTGACGACGTTGAGACTATACATGGATCCTACATTGCCTTCTACGTCCATCTCAACCAAGGCACATATCAGTGGTCGATTGCCTTCCCTCCACATCTTGACGGCATTAAGAAGCGAAAGGATTGAAATAACGGGAGAAAGAGCGATCAAAAATATTTTGACAAACTCGAATATCGTTGAGACTGTCAAATGGGAAAAATATTCGGTCATATTCTTGTTCAAGCTCGTTTCAAATAGGCTAACGCTGGACTAGACAAGAGGGCTGCTTCAAACTAGTGATCTATGTGATCGCCACTGCACCAGAATCAACCTTCAGCTCAATAGAATCTCCGTAGTTGATATTGGGAATGGGCGGAGCGATCGCCTCTACCGTTGAAGCATCCTGAAAGTGAACTTCTTTGGTTTCGGGATGGGGATAGTAAATCCAACTGCCGTAGGTTTTATTTTGAAACGTGATTTGGCAGGCGGCGAAGGAAAAAGTTTCTGGTGGATGTAGATCTGTCCAGCGTAGTTTGGGAAAGTAGAAACGCGGTTTTATTATTTTGAATTGGTGGGGGCTGATGGAGATGTTTAGGGTTCCTTCAAAGTATCCATCTAGATCTAACCCTCCAGCTTTAAAGTAGGGCTTTTGCATGGCGATCGCCCCCTTTGGATAGGGACTATGGGGCGACTCTCCCGAAGCCACCCCATGGCCCGCCACCACGATTCCTTCAACCTGGAAGTCAAACTGATCCACGATTTTTGCCCTGTCTACTGGTTGACTGATGCCATTTCTTCGGGCTGTTCTAAACAATGAACGTTACCGATATTGGAACCGGAGCTGGGGGCATGGGCGATCAGTTGGGGAACACCATTGGGAGCTAGCTGCCAGCCAGTGGCTTCTTGAATATTGTTAGGGCGGCTAGAGTGTTGTTCCGTTGGGTTAGGCACGGGGGAAGTGGCTAGGGATTCACCCCCGTCGCTCTCTTGGGTCCAATTCCGCATATCGCGCCAGTGGGTATGGGCGGAAAGAAATTGCGTGGGATCAATGGGGCGGCCGCCTCGCCCGATCGCCACAAACGAGTTACCCTCAGCGGCAGCGCAGGCTTTAATCACCTGACTGGTGGGGTCGATAACGCGATCGGACAGTTCAACAACACTGGAGCTAGGGTCCAATTCAGGGGTGGTGATGCTAACGGTGCCACTAAAGGCGGTGCCTAGCTCGGAGCTGGCGGTGATGTCGCTTTGACCGGTGGGCTGCGATCGCAATTCCGTACCAAAAATCCCCCGGGTGGATAGGCTGACCTGCCCGCCTCGCCCGGCGATCGCATTGGCGGTGATATCGCTATTATCCAGGGCAACCAAGGTGGCGGTGTCGATAAAAATATTGCCGCCGGTGGATTCGCCGCTGGCGTTGGTGGAGATGGTGCTTTGGTTGCGCAGCTCAAGGTTTTCAGTGTTCAGAAATAAATTGCCACCGGTGCCGGTGGCGGGTTCGGCGCTAATGGTGGAGCCGGTGTTCAGATTGAGGCGATCGCTAGTGAGCCGCAAATCCCCCGCCCGCTGCCCCCCCTCCTCATTGCTCACCGCGATTTCTGCCCCGTTGCGCAGGGTAATGTTATTAGCACGCACATCAATATCTCCCGCCGCGCCGAAGCCAGTACGGTTGGGATCCAAGGGCGCTTCGCCGGTGATGGAGCTGCTGCCTTCCAAGGTGGCATCGCGGCTGGCATCGGATCGCAGCCCACTAGGAAATCCTTCCGGGGAACTGCCGGACGCTTCAATAGAGTCGGCGATGACCGTTAGGGTGCCCGCCTCCCCCGAGGTCAAGGTGGACGTAAAAATGGTGCCGCCGCCCGCCAACACAATGCGTCCCGCTTCCACCAGCAAATTGCCCGCCGGTCCGGTGCCTTGGTTGCGGGTGTTGATATTGGTTAACTCCGCGCCGCTGCCTCGCAATTCCAATAGCTCCGACGCCCGTACCGTCACCGCACCGCCCCTTCCCACATCAAAGTTCACCGACGCCACCGCCGCGCCCCCAGCCAGCTGAATCGTGGGCGCTTCCAGCACAATGGTGCCGCCGATTCCCGTGGAGCCGGGGTAGGCATTGGCGGCGATCGCACTAATAAATACCCCGTCTGAGGTGGCCCCAGAAATATCGATAAAATCCTGGGCCCGCACATCCAACAGCCCCGCATCGCCCTCATTAAAAGCCGACGCAAAAATGCCGCCGCCGCCCACCATGCGAATACTGCCCGCCGTCACAAAAGCGTTACCCGAATTACCCGATCCAAAACTAGCGGAGCAAAGTTGCCCGCCGTCCAGCAGCACCTGACCGGCAATGGCCACATTCAACGCTCCCCCCTGTCCCGCTCCAAAGGGCG
>CALCTI010000574.1 GCA_937894105.1 uncultured cyanobacterium | reverse complement strand
GTATGGCGACCACGCCCTGGTGAACTCCTTCGAGGGGCTGTCGGACACCATGTTGCTGTTGCGCTTCGATCCCAGCACCAAGCGTATGAGCGTCCTGTCCATTCCCCGCGATACCCGCACCTGGGTAGAAGGACTGGGCACCACCAAAATCAACGCCGCCAATAGCTACGGTGGTCCTGCCCTAAGCGCCCGGGCCACCAGCGAACTGCTCGGCGGTATTCCCATCGATCGCTACATTCGCATCAACGTTCAGGGGGTGGAAAAGCTGATTGACGTGCTGGGGGGCATTACGGTACACGTGCCCCAGGATATGAAGTACCAGGACGATAGCCAGCATTTGTATATCAATTTGAAAGAGGGGCGGCAGCATTTAAATGGTGAGCAGGCGCTTCAGTTTCTGCGGTTCCGCTACGACGCTTACGGAGATATTGGTCGGGTGCAGCGCCAACAAATGGCCATTCGGGCAGTAAAGGAGCAGGCCCTGAATCCGGGCACGTTGCTAAAGCTGCCGGAGATTTTGTCTACCATTCGCGAGCACATTGATACCAACTTAAGCGTGGAGGAAATTGCGGCGCTGGCAGGCTTTAGTTCCCAAGTTGAGCGCGACTCTGTGCAAATGCTGATGTTGCCGGGGGAATTTGGCAATACGGCCCAGTATGGTGGCGTTAGTTATTGGCTGCCTTTTCCCCAGCGTATTGCCCAGGTGATGGCGGAGCATTTTGATTTTGGTGAGGTGGATATTGAAGGGCGTAAGTCGGCGTTGCGATCGCGCATTGTTATCCAAGACAGCACCGGCGATGATAGGGCGGTGCAGCGGAAAAATGAACAGCTTCAGGCGGCGGGATTCCGGCGGGTGCAGCGCCCTCGGAAATGGTCTGAACCCCTGACTACGAGCCGAATCGTGGCTCAAAATGGGGATGCGATCGCCGCAAAGGCAGTGCAGGCAGCGATGGGCGTCGGCGAAGTTCGGGTGGACAGCACCGGATATTTGGAATCAGACATTACCATTCAGCTAGGACAGGATTGGCTGGAGCAACAGCAAGCCCCGGCAATTGAAGGCGCTGGTGAGTCGGCACCGTCCGACACGGTTGACTTTTAACCGTTGGCTTTTAACCGTTGACTTTTAATGGCGCTGCAATAGTCGGCAATGGCTGGCAACCCGTGCTACACCAGATGGGCGAAAGGTAGTGTGGGGCACAAGTTGGATAGGTACGAGTTAGATAAGTCCGAGCTGGATAAGGATAAGCTGCCAGAAAAAGAGACGCCGGGGGGGGCGGTAACCCTGTGGCGATCGCCTGCCCGCTGGAAATTGACCCTGGGGCTAATTTTTGCCCTGTCCCTGGCGATGCGCTTTTGGAAAATTGGTCAATTCAACACCCTGGTGTTTGACGAGGTGTACTTTGCCAAATTTGCCGACAATTACCTGACCCAGACCCCCTTTTTTGACGCCCACCCGCCCCTGAGCAAATACATCATTGCTGTGGGCATTTGGATTGGCTCCCACATTCCCATCGGGCGGGACACCATGAACGACGCCGTGGGCACCTTGCGCACCACGTTTAGTTACCGGTGGCTCAATGGTTTGGTGGGATCCTTTATTCCCCTAGTGTTGGGGGCGATCGCCTGGGAATTATCCCGCAGTTGGCGACTGGCGACGATCGCCGCCGCCCTGCTAGCCATGGACGGGCTCTTTCTCGTGGAATCCCGCTACGGCTTGAACAACATTTACCTGGTACTTTTCGGGCTTCTGGGGCAATATTGCTTTCTCAAAGTTCTCGCTACCTTTAATCCCCAGCAGGATTTGGGGCGATCGCGCCAGAAAAAACGCCGTGCCTGGTTCACCCTTGCCGGTTTGTTTTTAGGAGCCACAGTATCCATCAAATGGAACGGCGCAGGCTTTTGGTTTGTGCCCTGGAGCTTTTGGCTAACCGCCAAACTTTACCACTGGTGGACCCATCGAAAATCCCCACCGAAACCAACGCCCCAAACGGAACAGTGGCGATCGCCCCTCAACTTCCTCGCCCAAATTTCCGTCGTCTCCATGGGGCTCTATCTCGTCCTCGTCCCCGCCGTACTCTACTGCTGGCTATGGATTCCCCACCTGTTGCTAAATCCAGATCGCAACCTGTGGGACGTAAATCTAGCCATCCTTAATGTTCACCAAAACGTGGGCGGCAACGACATTCACCCCTACTGCTCTCCCTGGTATAGCTGGCCTCTGCTCCTGCGTCCCCTGGCTTATTTTTACGCCCGCGTCGCTGACCCCAACTCTCCCCTTGATTACGACAACCTAAAACCAGATATTCCCGACGGCGTTTCCCCAGTGATTTTCGACGTTCACGCCATGGGCAACCCCATCCTGTGGTGGTTGTCGGTGCTGGCCCTGGCGCTCGCCGCCGCCGGTCTTGCTCAATATCTATGGCAGCGTCGCCCCCTCAACCCGGTGCGCTTATCTAACTCAAGCTGGTTTTTGCTATTCACCCTAGGCAACTACAGCGGCAACCTAATGCTATGGCTCCGAGTCACCCGCTGCACGTTTTTGTACCACTACATGGGAGCCCTCACCTTCGCCATTCTTACCCTCGCTTGGATGGTTAATCGCTGTTTGGATCATCGCGATTCCTACTGGCGCTGGTGGGGCGTTTTTGCACTGGGGGCGATCGCCACGGGTTTTATTTTCTGGTTGCCGGTGTACTTGGGGCTACCCCTTTCCCAAACGGGCTGGAGCATGAGGGTTTGGAATTTCGGCCGCCCCTGGCTACCTAATTGGATTTAGGAGCTGAATCGACAGTCGTGTCTAGGGCGTGTCATCAATTAATCTCCAGAAGCCTTATGCAGTGGGGAGTACGCGCCCTTTAAAAACAAACAAGGCTAGGGGCTGAAACCCTCACAGATCTTGACTTAGGGATTCAATTGATGACAGCCCCTAGACAGGCTCAGTGCTCTTGGACTGTTCTTCTAATGAACGCATTGATCATCGCGACTCGACCATCACCACTTGACCATAGCCAACATAGCCAATTGACCGTAACGTGGGGGTCTAAACCGTTCTGACGATCGCCTTAGACTCAGCTTTTACAGTGTTTCCAATGTTGGCCCCGTCTCCTTCCTCATCTTCTTCATCCTTAGCCTCAGATTTTTCTTGATGGATAGGAATCGAAATTTCAAAGCGTGTTCCTTCCCCAGAGACCGACTGACAGTTCAGCTCTCCCCGGTGCTTTTCAACTACAATTTGATAGCTAATAGACATTCCTAAACCCGTTCCTTTTCCAACTGGTTTAGTAGTAAAAAACGGGTCAAAGATTCGCCGCTTTACCGATTCTGGAATTCCTGGTCCGTTATCTTCAATGATTATTTTGACGCGATTTTTATCAGGAATTGCCTCGGAAGAAATTAAAATTTCTGCCCCTTCTTCTCCCTCATAGGCTTCATCAAGGGCATCAATAGCATTAGCGGTAATATTCATAAATACCTGGTTAAGCTGCCCGGGGAAACAATCAACCGGTGGCAACTCTCCATATTTCTTCGTCACCTTAACCGTCCCACGATTGGGACTTGCCTTCAATCGATGCTGAAGGATCAATAAAGTGCTATCGATACCCTCATGAACGTTTGCCGTTTTATATTCTGCCTCGTCCAAACGGGAGAAATTACGTAGAGAATAAACGATGCCTTTAATGCGATCAGTACCCATTTTCATGGACTTAATAATGTTAGGAGAGTCCTCCAAAAGAAACTCAAATTCATCCTCCTCCATTAGGTCATCGATTACGGGAGACTCAGGGTGGGTTTTCCTATAAGATTCAACAATTTTAATTAGGCTTTCCAGATACTCTTCCATGTAGCGTAAATTGCCATGAATATAATTCATGGGATTATTAATTTCATGGGCAATACCTGCCACAAGTTGCCCCAGCCCGGACATTTTTTCCGTTTGAATTAACTGGCTCTGGGTACTTTGTAACTTTTGCAAGGTTTTCTCTAGGGACTTTGTTTGACGCTTTGATCGCTCCCGCGCCACCTTAATATCCTCAATTAGTTTGGCGTTATTCCAAGCGATCGCAATTTGATTGGTTAACGTTTTAAAGGTTTCCTGCTCCGCCTCCGTAAACTGCGATCGCCGATGATCCTGGATCTCCAATACCCCCAGCAGTTGACTGCCGGAAATCATTGGAATCGCGATCGCAGCAAATTCCCCTCGAAAAATCTGTGGTTCCTGAGTACGTGCCCCATCCGTCACCCAGGACGGCACTCGCTCCTTGGTGGATGGCACATTGGAGGACATGATCGCCGCCTGGGCAAATACGAGTCGCTCTTCCTGGGCATCCCACAGATACACATAGGCAGCCTCGAGCTTAAACCGTTCCAGCAACACCTGCACCGCCCCCTGAAGCAAGCGATCTCGCTCAAAAATCGCCTCCGCCAGCTCCCCGATTGCCACCGTGGTGGACTGACTCATTTCCAATTCTTGGGACCGGTTTTCCAAACTGTTCAACAACTCCCCAATGCGCTCCGCCATATGGTTAAAGCTAACGGACAGCTTCCCTAACTCATCTTGACGCTGCACCGGACTGCGAGCAGCTAAATCCCCCGCCGCCAGGCGCTTTACCGCCCCCATCAGCTTGGCGATCGGCTCCGTGAGGGTATAGCCCAGGGCGATCGCCGCCAAACTTACCACCGCCGCACACACCAGCCAAAACACAATAATGCTTTGAAGCTGAGCCTCAATGGGAGCCAAGAAAGCGCTTTGGGACTGCGCCACCACCAAAGACCACTGCTGATTGCGATTGTTGGGATTTTGACTCAGGGGGACCACCACCGCCTGGTGAAGCTCACCTTGATAATTGAACTCAAAAAATCGAGATTCACCATCAGTTTCTAACTCTTCCACCAGCCCCGGAATCGGTTGCCCGGCGTCAGCGGAAAAGTCAGGCACCAGTCGTCCTTGATCCTGAAGTCGACTTGTTTCACCACTGGACAAGGTCGACACGGGGTTCATAATCAACCCGGAATCGTCATTTTGCGCCAGCCTTAAATTGTCCTGATCCACAAGAATTGCTAAATCGCTAGGGTGCGATCGGCTAACAGTATCTTGGATTGTTGAGGCGTTATATCGAATCAGTAAAACCCCAACAACTTTGTTCGTTTCATCACGAACGGGACTGCTGAAAAAGATAATTGGAGCTGATGCTTCCACGGAATAAATAACATCAGAAATAAAAGGAAACCCTGTTTCCATCGCCTGAGTGAAAAACGGCTCATCCTGATAGGAATTTCCGGTTTTTTCAACGCGAGTGTCAATAACCCCAACCCCATTGGTATCAATTAAAGCGTAGGAGGAAATATTAAATACGTCTCGCTTAGTCAAGGTTAGAAAAATATCTTCCACTTCACCTTCATACTGCGATCGCCTTTCCGGATTAGACTCGTTTAAATACCGTCCCAGATCGGGCAGCCGCGCCTGGCTGCTCAACATTGCCAAGTTTTGTGTTAGAAACTGAGTCAACGTATTGGCCGTTTGCTGAGTATTGTGCAGCAAATTTTGTTGGCTACGCTCAAGGAGAATTTCGCTATTTTGCTGACGATTCCACACCGTTAAAAGGGTAATAGGAACTAGTGAAACAGCGAGAAAAGAGGCAATTAACTTAACCCTCAAGGTGGCGTGAATAAGCTTTTTCATGAGTTATCGTCCTCTTGCAAAGATTCTAAGAGGCGGGGGTTAATTAACGTTTCTAAATCTGGCGGCGCATTAATCGTTCCATTAATGGCAAAAAAATCCGTGTAAAGCTGGGTCGTAAAGTGTAAGGAATCCGTTGTGTTCCCTGGGCTCATAATTTCCAAATTACGCTCCAAAGAAGGCAGCTCAATGCCCTCGAAGGTCACTTCCTGGTCAAATAAATCTTCTTCGTCAATGCCCAGGGAGTTAGAAATCATATTGCGCACTTCGCCGGGATTCTCTAGCCATTACTCCCGAGACTCTAGCCAGCCTTTAAGCAGTGCTTTCAGCTCTTCCGGGCGATCGCGAATCACAGACCGCCGCACCACCAACACTTCAGTAATAAGCCCCGGCGTTTCGGTGCTGTCGAACAACACGTGATAACCATAGTTCGATGCCTGAACCGTGTAGGGATGCCACGTTTGCCCCGCGTCAATTACGCCAGTGTTGAGCTTTTCAACCAGATCCTCGGCATTAATATTGACAATTTTTACCGAGTCCAAAGGCACATTATGCTTCTTGAGCATCTCCTGTACCAGAAGCTCACCGAAGTCCCCTAGACGTGTGCCCAGAACTTTTCCCTTAAGATCTTCCACCTCTTGAATATTATTGCGAGCCAGGATGGCATCTCGCCCTTGGGAATTATTGATGACGAGAATAATCTGAACATCAGGGGTTGTGGTCAAAATGCTGAGTACGCTGCCGAGAGCCACCACAATGCCGTCGTATTTGCCGCTGCGAAATTCGTTGATTTGGCTGATGTAGTCCTTGTGAAATTCAGGCTCCACCACAACCCCTTGTGCCTTAAAAAAACCCTTTTCTTTACCGAGAATTAGGGGGTAATGCCCTGGGGTAGAACTGTAGGAAATACTGATAGGGTCTTGGTTAAGACCTTGGGAAAAAAGGCCACCCTCGCAGCCAATCAAGGTTGTATAGCTCAGGGGAATGATGCATAGCCAGCGGAGGAGTTTCTTCATGCCTAACGACACAAAACGTGCGTAGAAAAAATAGGTGAGGGATTGTGCTGAAAACAAAATCCCAGGAAAAATGGTGTTAATTAGCGACAGGTATTCAGCGCAAAAATAATTTTTTGCTAATTGCTACAAGCTGAAATGGTTGTTTAATTGCCCTTGACAACGACAATGTTTTAAATGCTACGTGGCGATGCTTAATTGCAAATGATATTCAATAGTGCAACTCCGTAATAATAACTGAATCGGGTTCACTATGTACAGTTTTGTATATTGGTATTGTCTTTTTGGGAAAGGTGCGGTGAGTGGGAATTCCCCCATACAGGGATTTAAAAGGGCTGGCGCCTATGGGGCTTATTTCAGAAACTTTGGGATGGCAAAGAATTTGGGGCGTTCAAAATTGGTGGAATTGCGTCAGATTTTCATCAGGCCCTCCATTGCCTTATCTATAGAGGCTTGTTGCTAAAAGAGAATGGCTCTTAAAAAGTGGCTCCTATTGCCAATGCGCTCATTGGCGACACCGTCGAGAGGGTTGGGGGCTTAAGCTATGGTTGGCTATCCCCTGTGGGCACAGTGTGCTGAGCTTTTACTGATATGAAATCCGCTTGTGTGATGATGAGCTCTATCTTGGCGTAGGGGGCGTGCAACGCACCGAATCAGAAATTAAATCTCCTGCGGTGCGTTGGCACGCACCCTGTCATCACATTAGAGAGGAGAGGGTTTTGGGAGAATTATCACTTATCATCTGAGCTTGATATGAACTGACGATAGAAAGTCGTTCAGAAAGGATTGCTCAGAGGAAGCTGCTTGAAGAGAATTGTGCTCGTCTCAAGCTGGAGGACTTTGGCGCTTCGTTGGCGGTGACTTTTTTCAAGTGGAAGTTTTTAAATGGCTGTTTTTGTGGCGACGGATTCGGGGACGGGACGGGCGTAGAGGTCGGGCGATCGCCCCAGGGCAAAGTCCAAAGACTGGCGCAAGGTGGGGTTGGAGCGACTGGCAAAAATCGCCATGGCAATTACCACTAGCCCGGCGGCGATCGCGAACAGTATTCGATAGCCCATGCTATCGGCGATCCCTCCCAGCACCGGTCCCGCCAGGGCAATGCCGCAGTCGAAGCCCATTAGGGTAAGGGCAAACATCTGCCCTCGCTCGTGGGCGGCGATACGGTCGGACATTAAGGCAATAACTCCGGGAAATAGTAGCCCGGCGGCGAGCCCTTCCACAAAGCCGGACAGCAAAATTAGGGGCACCGTATTAACAACGGCGAGCATCACCATTGACACCAGATAGCCCACCAGGCTGATGGAAATAAAGATGCCCCGTCCGTAACGGTCTGAGCGTTTACCCACCCAGAAGCGGGAGCAGAAGCTGGCGATCGCGGCGGCGGTGTAGAACAAGCCAGGAATCAGGATTCGCCCGGTGGATTTGAAAAATAGGGGAATATAGGTGATGAGGGTGCCAAAAACTAAGCCGATCGCCAGCATAACCATGGCGGGGGTAGCAACTTCTGGCGAGAGGAGCCGCTGCCAAATGGACGTTTCTTTTTGGAGAGAGGGGGGATTTTGGGCGGTGTTTTGGGTTTTATCTTGGGGAGCGATCGCTCCATTGGGCTCAGGATTTTGAATTAGGGTCATGCCCAACGTTGCCAATAGCCCAAAACTAGCCGCAATGGTAAAAGTGGGAATATGCCCCAGCTCACTTTGTACAAAGCTCCCCAGCGCCGGCCCCACCGCAACGCCCACCGGCTGGGTCAAGGTCATATAGCCAATCACCTCGCCACGATTTTTGACGGGGGATACATCCACCACAAAAGCGGTATAGGCGGTGGTAAAGGCAGCAATGCTAAGGCCGTGGAACATTCGCAGCCCGATTAGCACTGGGATGGAGCTGGCGAAAACATAGCCCACCGGGGCCAGCATAGCCACGCTGGTACCAATCATTAAAACGATTTTCCGACCTTGGCGATCCGCCAGGCGACCAAACCGGGTCCTTGCCAACAGCAGTCCCACGGCAAAGGCTCCCATCACAAACCCCACCTGTTGGTCTGTGCCTCCTAAATCTTGGGCGTAAAGGGACAACGTTGGCAGTAGCGATGCCATGCTGCACCAGAAGAGGAGAGAGATGCAAAATAGCAGCAACAGATTGCGGCGAGCAGTGACAGGTAGCGCTCCCAGTAGTCGAAACATAATGCGATTTTTGGCGTTGAGCCCCTGTGGGGGATGTGGAAAAAATTTAAGACGTTAGCTCGACAGCGGCAACAAAAGTTGAATCCAGCTCCTTTAATAAAGAGAGGGATTAAGGGGGATTCCGACCCTTTTCCCTTTCGCCAGAGTTTTTCTTGCCAGGGGCAGTTATCAATTGGGCTCCAGAAGCTTTACGCACTGGGCTGATGTAAAAAAGTGCCGTGTTCCGATTCTTTAAGACCAGCGTCTGTTCCACAAGACAGGCGGGGCAAGTGAAGAAATTGCCCCGCCTGGTTTTGGTATGAAGCTGATTGATGGGTGGTTTGATGCGTTATTAACGCGCCTTATCCGTTGGACGTGCCCTTACATGCCACCGATGCTAAGGAGTTCCACGTCGAAAATTAGGGTGGCTTTGGGGGGAATGACGCCGCCGGCTCCGCGATCGCCATAGCCTAGATCGGGGGGAATCGTGAGCTTACGCTTACCGCCGACGCGCATACTCATCACCCCTTCATCCCAGCCGGCGATTACCTGGCGACGACCGATGGTGAACTGGAAGGGGCGGTTGCGATCGTGAGAGCTATCAAACTTGCTCCCGTCCGTTAGGTAGCCCGTATAGTGCACCGTTACCGTTTGTCCCTCCTTGGGTGATGCGCCAGTGCCCACCACCTCGTCTGCGTAGCGCAACCCCGTGGCGGTGATCACCTCGTTGGATTCGGTCATATCAATATTGTCCTCTGTAGTTTGAACGTCAGTTTGGGCGTCAGCTTCGACGTCCTCCGTATCATCCAAGGTTAAATCTGCGGCACTGGCGATCGCCTGTCCAAACTGGGGCACGCCCGATAGGTCAGCGGCGTCAGCCATTAAACGATTGGCCAAACTTGCTGGTTTTGTCGGTGCCACCTCTGCCACGTTTTCCACAGGGGGCGATACCGGTGCGTTATCCGCCTGAGCCGGTTCAGCGCCGGAGGTAAATTGCAATGCCACTAGGATGACTAGACACGCTGCCATTACCCCGAGACTAATAAAAATATCGCGCACGGTTAACTCTCCTTATTGACTGTTCGCCATTGCCCCTTTGGACCATCACACGCAAGGCACACCCACCAGCATAAAACGACCTGAGGCTGAAATTAACGTTTAATTTATTCAAACTCCGGCTTGGCTCCCGGTGCCCTTGGAATTCAAAAATTGAACTCAAAAATTGAACTCAAAAATTGGATTCAAAAATTGGATTCAAAAATTGGATTCAAGAATTAGATTTAAAAATTGGATTTAAGCATTAGACTCAAAAATTCCGGTTCAAATTCCTTTTTGGCGTTGCTGAATCGAGCGATGAACCGATTACCGAGAGCCACGGAACCTCGTTTGGAACTTTGCAAAAACATGTCCCTATTCAGCAACGCCTCTTTTTTTAGGGGCGATCGCCCTCTCCTAACTCCCCACACAATTTTTCTTGAGCTGCCTGTTGTAAAACTTGCTGCAGCCCCTCCATATCGTTGGTGATGGTTTGGATCAGCTTATGCCAGGGGGAAAAGGTGGTGCGGGGCAGGGGGGTTTTAAAAACCGTTTCAAACAGGGTCGGGTCAGGATTTAGCAAAATGGTGCCCTGTTGAAGGACGGTGGAACCGCGCCAAACTTGAGCGCTGCCAATAACCTTGGTGCCGTCAGGCAGGCACAGGTCTGCCCCCGTCGCCAGCCCAAAGCAATTGGGATTATTTTTATTCGACCGGCGCACCTTGACGGTGCCAAAGTTCAGGGGAATTCCCAGGTTTTTAAAGCCCTGAATCAGCCACTGGCATAGAGCTCGGTAGGCGACTGCCCGATTTGTCCCCACCGTTGACGTGACTACGGCGTAGGTGAGCCCCCCCTGATGCAACACTGCCCGCCCTCCGGTGGGTCGCTGTACCAGGGGAACCCGTTGCTCGCGCCAGGTTAGGGTATTCCAGCGCTCAGGGTAGCGGCGCTGATGGTAGCCCAGGGAAATGGTGGGCGTTGACCAGTTGTAAAAACGTAGGGTGGACGGTATTAGCCCCGCTGCGTGGTCTTGCAAAAGCTGGCGATCGCGATCCATCTGCTCTGCTCCCGAAGCCACCGAGTAGGGGAGAAAACGCCATTGGGATGGAAGAACTGACAGGGGGTGGAACGATGGAATGGGCGACACCCTAGGGGCTGTCATTAATTAAATCTCAAACTAATTAAATCTCAAACTAATTAAGTCTCAAGCTAATTAAATCTCAAACTCAATAGTTGCGAGGGTTTCAGCCCTTAGTACTTTTTATTTCAAAAGTACTGTTTATTTCAAAAGTACTGTTTATTTCAAAGGGCATGTACTTCCTACTGCTTAAGGCTTTTGGGGGGTGCTGGATGGCACGCCCTAGCCCTGACCGTATTTTTCAATTAAAGGCTCGTCGCTTTCATCGGCGATCGATGCCACCAGCGTAATGGCGCGGGACAGTTCCGCCGCCGATAAATCCTCCACGGTGCGGGTGGTGACCACCACCACCTGATTACTGGAGATCGCAAAGCGCGCCTCCAAGGTGCTGACCCAGTTTGCCGCCATTAGCTCCGCCATCATTTGGTCTTCGTTTTTGGCCGGCAAATCTAACACCGCCGACCACACCGTTAACGTATCTTCGTCCGATGCCCCGGTTAGCTGCACTAGCACTTCAATGGTGCCGTACTTAAACTTCCACAGGGTGCAAGAACCTTGGCGACTCACTAGGGGGCTACCTTCCTCTGCCAAACTGGCAATGACCGTTTCAATGGTGTTAACCAGATTTTCGCCAACGCCAGGCTCAATTGTTCCACCGGTTAATGAATCAATATCCATAGCCTCTCCCTAAAATTTGACCTTTGAAATTTGCATCTAAGGTTTGCGCTGTTTGGGCGCACCGCAAGCCAACGTTTCTGGGTATTTGCCCATTGGTCTTAAGCTTATCTGCCGCACTGGGTCAGTTTTAGCATGGCCGTTAGAATTCTTTGCTAGGGGCTGCCCTCAATTAAACCTAGACGCTTTATGTAATGGGGAGCGCCGCGCCCTGTTTAAAAAATATGCTGAAGAGCGAAACCCTGATGAATTAAGGCTTTGAGCTTTGGCAGGAGTTACGCGTAAGTTCTGAATGGCTGATCAATGGCTCATTAACATCAGATCGTTAACATCTTTGCCAATGGTGTGTTTCCATTTGCGTATGTGCGTATATGAGCAAGGTGCGGCGGGGAGATTGGCGCGGTGCATTAGTAGGGGGCGGCGACGGGGGAAACGGGGGTCACCAGGTCTGCTAATTTTGGGCTAATGCCGCTGTTGCCATGGGTTTTGTCAACGGCTTCGGCGATCGCCAGCCCTGACGCCAGCGCCCCCTCCACATTGTGGCCCCCACACCAGTCACCGCCAATCCAGAGCCCCCCCGTTCCGTCGTTTAAATAAGTTTTAGACAGGGGATTGACCACTTGGGAATACCGCCAGCGATGTACCTGAAATGACTGGGGATGACGAAAAGGAAGGTTGAAAATTTGCTCTGCTTGGGCCAGAAGCTGGCGACCAATGGGGTACAAATCTTGGGCATCAACCCAGCGTTGGGCAAATTCAACGCTGCTTTGTAAACCCACCACCGGGCGATCGCACTGGGACTTACGGTCTTCCCGCGCGCCCCAAGCCAAAGCACTGTCGTTTAACAGCTCAATGCCTTGCCAATTTCTCAGGGCGGGCGGGTCTAGATCTCGTGCTGGGGCATAGGTCGCCGTTACCATAAAGCACGGATCGTAGCGAACGGGGGAAATAACCCCCAGCAGCTGGGAAACGTTTTCGTATTGCCCTGGATCCACCGTTGCCAACAGCCCCTCCGCTTGGGGAGCCGGTACCGTCACCACCATCGTCGCTGCTTGA
>CALCTI010000573.1 GCA_937894105.1 uncultured cyanobacterium | reverse complement strand
TCCCCCCCGCCGCCAAAGCGACAGCCTCTTGCTCAGCACGGTCAATAACCGCCTTGAGACTGCCACCCCAGCGAGGCGACGTGGGCAACGGCAAAAGATGCACAACCCCAATGCTGGGCTTTGGAACTGAAAACAGACGACTCAAATCCACTGAACCTTTATTCTTTAACGGATTAATACATTACCCACACAACGGGACCTAACTCCTAGTTATCAAGCCTTGCCTGAACAGCGCCCCCAACCAAGCGCCCAAGTTAAATGCGCCCAAGCGAAAAGCGTTCTAACTAAGACACCCGGGTTTATTGTATCGACCTATTGACAAACGTACCGACAAGTTAATTTCATTCTGTGGCAACGGGAAAGCCCCCAATTGAATATCTTCGTTTTTCTTGGAAGGCAAGGCGGCAGCACGGGAAAAAAGAATCAAGCCCCTTGGAAATCATCATGGGACTTAGAGGTGCCTTGAGAGGCGCCCTGAATAAAAGCACCCTGGAAAATTATTTCCTGAAAAATCGGTGTACTAAAGATTCTACTTCTTGAAACCTTACATCCAAGGGGCTGTACCTAACTAAAGGAGGCTTTTGAGTGCCTTTTTCCCATGTCAAGGATAAAAAAGCAACGCTTCACAAAAGTCAACACATCATAAAACAGAGTCTAGATTGAAGTTCTTCAATTATTCCAAGGTGTTAGTTTTCTTCAGTAGAGAAAAGGGCTAATATAAATGAGATTTTTCAAGAAACCGTCAAGATCATCACTAGAACTTTGGCATTGGCAGAGATAAGTGCTGGAAAAGCTATCGATTAAGGCTGCCTTACTGCTAGTTACTGTCAACAACCTTTATGGCTATGGTTTCATAGCGATCGCGGTGATCCCCTTTTATCCGGGCGCTCTACGCAGATTTTCAGCCAAAAAAGTTCGGCTTCACTTACTTTTCATTGCTCTGTGGATAATACCTAAGCATTTTCCCGCTTCTGGTGTAGCATTTGGCACTGGCTCTTCGTGTTGTAACCAGCTACTGCTAAGGTGCTGTTCGCGAAGAGCGCGCCTTATTCGGAAGGTCTATCTCTCCCATAAGTGGAGAGTGCAATATTACTTAATTTGAAGGTCAAAAGATTTACCTTTTATTGTTGAAATGGAACTTCGCGCACTATTATGACGTTATGAATGCAGGTTAGCTTGCTTTTGTCAGCGTTCTGCTTGCCCGTGCAGCCTTATCACTGAGGTGGATTATAGGGTCCTGAAAGTGATGTGGTTCTTAGATTCGAGGGTGAGCTAGGGGACAGCGTGATAAGCCCTTCGGGCTAACAATGGTTGGGCTGTTCCTGAATGGTGATAACAAGTGCTAACTTCTTGCTAACTTACGATGCGGGGGGTGGGCATTATCGTTCCCATTTCGCTGCTAGTTCTTAGCGATTCACCTTGACTGCACTGGAGAAACTGGTTTTGGTTCCTGACGATTTTTTGCTGTACATCACTAAACAGCACGGCGTTTCCAATACGGAATTAGAGGTTCTATCGGCGGCTTTAAAGGGAGAAGCCATGAGCTCTATTTCCAATCGTTTGGGAATTCGCCCCGAGGCGGCCCGCAAACGCCTGGGAGAGGTGTATAAGAAATTTAAAATTGGTGGGGCTGGTCCCGGTAAGTTGGCCAAGCTTCAGCAGATATTAGTGTCCCAGTATCAGAGCTATCAGGCAGGGGGCGGGGCGATCGCCCTTAATCAGGAATTGGTTGTGGAGGAGGAGATCCCCGATTCAACGGAGGACTGGGGCGAGGCTCCTGATACGAGCAATTTCTTCGGGCGCAGTGAGGTGCTGTCAGATTTAAAAAACTGGGTCGGGTCGGGCGACTGTCGGTTGATTGCGCTATTGGGTATTGGCGGTATTGGTAAGACGACCCTGGCGGTGAAGCTGGCGCGGGATTTGGCGGAAGGGGATGAGTTTCAGT
This sequence comes from uncultured cyanobacterium, assembly GCA_937894105.1. Classification (GTDB taxonomy): domain Bacteria; phylum Cyanobacteriota; class Cyanobacteriia; order CACIAM-69d; family CACIAM-69d; genus CALGDE01. Next base: position 3,152 of record CALCTI010000573.1, on the reverse strand, counting down.
TTGTGGTGTGGCGATCGCTCCGGCGAGCTGCGTCGCCTCGGGAAACCATTCATCGGTTGATTCGATTTGTGGCTCGCCAAAAGCGCATGTCTATTCCTGATCGCGCCCATGATCGCATTTCTTTGTTGCTAGATTTACTGCGCCAAAACAGGTGTTTGGTGGTGGTGGACAATTGGGAATCGGTGCTGCAAGAGGGTGAGATTACTGGGCACTACAAGGAAGGGATGGAAGAGTATCGGGATTTGCTGCGGCGATTGGGTGAAGAAAGTCATAACAGTTGCGTGGTGATAACTAGCGCTGAAAAGCCGAAGGAAATTGCCATTTTGGATGGGCAGGCGATGCCGGTGCGGGTGCTAGAGGTGCCGCCGTTGACCGCTGAGGAAGGGGGCGAAATTTTCCGAGCTAAACGTTTGTCGGAAGGAAAATTGTGGCCAGAACTGATTAAGTCCTATCGGGGTAACCCCCTGACCTTAAAAATTGTGTCCAACACGATTTTGGAGTTGTTCAGCGGCAAGGTGTCGGAGTTTCTAAAGGAATCCACCTTGGTGTTTGGGGATATTAAGGAGCTATTGCGTCAGCAGTTTGAGCGCCTGTCAGATTTGGAAAAAAGCATTCTTTATTGGCTATCCATTGAGCACGAGCCCATTTCCCTAAGTCGACTGCGTAATGATTTAGTATTGCCGTCCACCCATTCGGAATTATTGGAAGCGTTGGAGTCCCTAGGGCGGCGATCGCTCATTGAACGAGCTCCTGGAGAAGGCAGCGCACTGTTTACCCTTCAGCCGGTGGTGTTGGAGTATGTGGGGCTGGACCTGGCAGAGCGTGCCACGGGGGAACTGCAAGATTTGATTCGCACCCAACGAGTGGAGCGCCTAGAGGTGTTCCGCAACCATTCTTTATTGCGTGAGGAGGAAAGCGCGGAAAGCAGCTCCAGCAGCGACGGAATTCCCCTGCTAGAAGATGTGCTGAACCGGCTCCGGCGCAACATTCGCAACGATCACCAAATGGCTGAATTTTTGGAAATTACCCTGGAGATTCTTAAGGGAAAGTTAAAGCTGGAGGTTGGGTTCGGCGCTTTTAATGTGGAGATTCTCTTGGGTAGTTTGCGCCAGGAAATGGGCAGTTACGTCCGGGCGTAGTTCAGTCGACCCCGTGAATTAAGCCTAGCCAATGGTTCGGCGCATGGTGCGGTGAATGGCTCACTGAATCAAAGACTCTAGCTGGTGCTGGAGAGTGGAGGTTAGGTCGGCGATCGCCCCTTTTCGATCCTGGCTGTAACTTTCTTGGCGATCGCTCACATTAATAGGCTCTCCCACCCGAATCCACACCCGCTGAGCCCCCAGTTGGGGAGGATTGCTGGCGGGATTCCCTTGGATCCACTGGCTAACACGCCACACAATTAACAGGGTTTCGGCAAATCGCTCAGCGCTGGGTTTTTCCCGCACGTATTTACCGGTCACCGCCGTAAACCGTTCCACCAGGCGCATATGTCCCATACGGGAGCTGGCTTCGCGGGCTACCCAGTCCGCCAGCCCTCGCTCCACCGGGGACATTTCGGGCAGGTCGGCGCGATAAATGCGGTCCCAGCCTGCCTGCTCCAGTCGCCGACAGCGATCGCCCACGGTGCCGCGCGGTTTAACGTTCAAATATTCCTCGGCAACGGTCAGGGTAGCGTCCAGCAGGTTTTGTAAGCGCTGGGCGAATTTTTGGTTTGGGTCCGTTTCGGTGACCTGGGGAAGCGATCGCCGATAAAAATCCCGATAGAAATTTTCCATTAAATCCAGCATGGCTTCCCCTAGGGCATACAGGCGTCGGTAGCGGGTTTCGGTTACCGACGCCTCCTGTTCTGGTGTCGAAGACGGGGGGATATTCAGGTCCGCTTCCAAAGTGGCGAGCAGTTGATCAATGGCGGTCCAGGGTGTATCCATATAACCGTATAGCAGTCCCACGGGCACCACAATCACCTGTTCGGGGCGATCGCTTTTTTGCAGGTCTGTATCACACCAAAAGGCCAGTTGGGCCACGCCAGGCTCCAGGGGGCTAACGATTTCGCTGTGGTTATTGGTGGCTCCTTCCGGGGCGACGGTGAGGGGAAATTGCCCGTTCAGGAGTAAATCGCGGGCGGATTTTAAGCCGGGGCGATCCACTTTGCCGCGCATGATGGGGGTGCCGCCCAGGTGAGACAGGAGCCAGGTGACCCAGGAGCCTGCCCACAGGGGAATGCCGCGATCGTACATAAAGTGGCTGTGGGTCAGACCGTTGAGGGAAATCTGTCCACTGCGAGCGGCTTGGGGAACGGCGTTCCACAGGAGATGGGCGAGGCAAAAAGGATCGGTGGTTTGGGGGTGGCGAAAGGCGATAATTAGACGGATCTTCTTCGCCTGAAACTGCTGATACAGTTGCGCGAGCGTTGCCACATTGCTGGTGTCAACTTGGGCAATTTGGAGCTGATGCTTTAGCCACCAGGGCAGCGCCCGGTTCACTACCCAGCGCACCGGCTCGGAAAAGTTTGGGGGAATAAATTCAAGGGCGGGCTGTACCTGATTGACAAAAGCTTCTGGCATGGGCTTAATTCCCTGGGGGCAAGTATCGAGAGTTTTTTAATGGTTTGGACGATCTTTTTGGACGATCTTTTTTGGCAACCTTCTGTAAAGTGATTTTGTTTTAGGCTTTACTAAGGACGTTTGCTCCGGTGTTTTTTTATTTAAATGGAGCGTGACCGGCGCTCGCCACCCAAACAGACAGATAATCGGGTGTCCGCCGGTGCCCCGGAAAAATCCTATGACCAGCACCCTCAGCCCCTTTCCAAAAGTCCCCCCTTCTAAGGCGACCCATGTTAAGCCCGCAAAAATCACGCGGGTGTTGCCGGAGTCGATCGCCGAAGAATTGGGGTTTGAGCCGGGCGATCGCATTGTCAGTATCAACGGGGAAAAGCCGAGGGATTTGATCGATTACAACTTCCTGTGTGCTGATGAGTATTTACGGCTGGAGGTTTTGGATACGGGCGATCGCTCCCACACGATTGATCTAGAAAAGGATTTTGATTCGGAGCTGGGACTAGAGTTTGAAACGGCGGTGTTTGACGGGCTGATGCAGTGCAACAATCGCTGCCCCTTTTGCTTTATCGATCAGCAACCCCCAGGAAAGCGGGA
>CALCTI010000572.1 GCA_937894105.1 uncultured cyanobacterium | reverse complement strand
TTCCCTTTCCGTGCCTAGTAATTAAAGTAGCATCGTCCACTTGACCTGAGGGGAGCGGTTATAAAACGCCAGCTTGCGGAGAGTAAGACTCACTCCATCTTTTACTTTTATTGCTTTACCTAAGGCATGTGATTAATTAAGCTCCAAAAGCCTTACGCAGTCGGGAGTACATGCCTTGTGAAACAGAAAGTCTAGACGCTGAAACCCTTGCCAATACTAAGCTTGGGACTGACTTGATGGTAGTCCCTAAGTATTCCAGGATTTTGCGATCGCCGTGCCGATTTGTACGGCGGTTAATCCAAGGGCAATGCTGCCTAAACCGTAGATCCAGCCTAGCCACGGGCGATCGCCATTAACCAGCCGCCAGGTTTCCAGGGCATAGCTAGAAAAGGTGGTGAAAGACCCCAAAAATCCCACCAATAGCCAAAGCTGCCAGTTGGGATGAGTTTTAGGAGTTTGGCTGAACCAAGTGATGGCGAGTCCTATCACCAGGGACCCCACTAGATTCGCCGTTAGAGTGCCCCAGGGAAGAAAGCTGCCGAAGAGACGATTGCACAGGGTAACGGTTAAATAACGGGAGATTGCGCCGGGAATAGCACCGAGGGCTACGATCACAGAAGAATACCAAAGGGTTATTTCCATAGAAAGGTAAGCGGCGATAATAGGTTGAAAGCAATTGAAATCAATCTTTTTGGCTGCCCTGGGCGGTCTAATGCGAAATTCAGCGGAAGGCTGCCATTATGCTGAGTAATTATTACCCTTGGTATACTGAGAAGCCCAGAAGCTATCGCACGGTAAGTAAAGTGCAGCCCCTTGTCGGTAGCCTATGCAGCTTTTTTCGCTGATTTTGAAAGCTAATTCTGCTTTTTGTTATCGCGTCGGCGATCGCGTCCATGGACAGTTCCTATGAAATTTCACAGTTGATTGTGCTGACCGTGGGGGTCGGCATTGGCGCTCAGGTATTGGCGAATTATCTGAAAATTCCAGGTATTGTTTGTTTGCTCATTTTTGGCATTGGTCTGGGGCGTGATGGGCTGGACTGGCTTCACCCCCAGCTTTTGGGCACCGGGTTGGATGTGATTGTGTCCCTGTCGGTGGCGCTGATTTTGTTTGAAGGGGGGCTCAATCTGGAGCTGCGAACCCTTAATAAGGTGTCGGGCAGCTTGCGGAATTTAGTGACCCTGGGCACGTTAATTGCCTTTCTCGGGGGCGGTTTGGCGGCCCATTGGCTGGGGGAATTTCCTTGGGCGATCGCCTTCCTGTATTCATCGCTGGTGGTGGTCACCGGTCCAACGGTGGTGGGACCGCTGCTGAAAAACGTGCAGGTGGAAAAACGGGTGGCAGCACTGCTGGAAGGGGAAGGGGTGCTGCTAGATCCAGTCGGCGCAATATTGTAGGTGGTGGTGCTG
>CALCTI010000571.1 GCA_937894105.1 uncultured cyanobacterium | reverse complement strand
CGGGGGTGGCAGCATCATTAAAAGATCCCATTTTCGGTAAGCCTTTGTTTTCACCGTCAGGATTATTATTTTGGCTGTTTTGGTGATTGCCTTCGTCGGCGCTATTTTTTTTCATCGCCTGCTGCTCAATGGCACTCGCCAATTTCAACGCTCTTAGGGCTTGACTACCGCCCACCGAGGGCTCCGTATGGCCGCGAACACAGCTAGCAAAATGCTCCAATTCCGCATGCAACGGTTCAATATTACTGGTGTAAACCTTTTCAATAAGTCCATCCTGGCGATACAGCACCTGACCGTAGTCCGTGGAGCAGTTGGCCGTGGTTTGCCGATGGATCAACATTTCATGGTTGAGAAAATCCGCCTCCACCAGAGAGTTTTTACAGTGGACCGCCATACGACGAATTTTACTGTGGGTAACTTTGCTGGCGGTAATCGTGGCCACAACGCCGTTTTCAAAATCCAAGGTGGCCGTTACATAGTCCAGCTGTCCGTCTTTTTCACTGTGGCTGGCGCTGCTGCCACTGGCCGCCAGCTTCACCACCGGAGACTGCACCAGGTCCAGCAGTAAGTCGATATCGTGGAGCATTAGGTCCAGCACCACAGACACATCATTGGCGCGATCGCTATAGGGACTCATCCGCTGAGCCTCGATCGCCAACGTTTCCTCCGTCTTCAGCACATTTTGTAACTCTTTAAAAGCCGGATTAAACCGCTCAATATGCCCCACCTGGAGGATACGGTTGGCTTCAGCGGCGGCGTTGACTAACGATTCTGCTTCGCTAATGCTGGCGGCGATCGGCTTTTCAATCAGAATATGAACCCCCGCCTGCAAGCAAGCTAATCCCACAGCATGGTGCAGACGGGTGGGAACCGCCACACACACCGCATCCACCAGGGGCAGAAGGTCGTGATAATCCTCGAAAAATCGCACCCGATATTTACTGGCTAAATCTAAACCTCGTTCGGCGCTAATATCAGAAACACCCACAAACTCAACGTCTTTAAGCAGGCTTAAAATTCTGGCATGGTGCTGTCCCATATTGCCAACGCCGATAACACCGACGCGGATGGGGGGCGGCAAAGAGGTGGCACGGCTGGGAGACGGTAAGTTAGATTGACCTGTTGACACGCTGGGGGCGGTCCTTAGTGACGGGATAACGACTAAAGGAGGCGATTAAAAAGGCAGTGAACCTTATAAAAATCCAACATAAAAATCCAGTCAATAAATAGTTACGAATAGATAGTTATGAATAGACAGTTATGAATAGATAGCTATAAAGGGGCGAATCGTCAGCGGTACCCGGCTTCCCGCCTTTCAAACCCTTGTATTGTGGCGGATCGGCGAGTTATGGCAACGGCTCACATCCTACCATAGGGCTTTCTTGGCTTTCGTAGGATGATTTTGGGTAAATTTAGCCGGTTAATTTTCCTATTATTGCCCAATTCAAACCCTTGCCCAATCCCAAAAATCACTGGCAGCCCCCACCCTAAATCCCCTATGGGCTTAGGCGTCCCCGTCGGAGTCTGGCAGAAGAAACTCTCCTTTACTGATTAAGGTGGAATGTCCACCAACGCTAATGGCGGTAATTTTCTGCTGTTTAACGATGGTGCGGACCGCTAGGGTGCTGGGGCGTCCCATTTCGACGCCCTGTTGAACGTCCCACCTATACTCCCCATCGGTGGGAAAAGGATCGCTGTCGCCTTTGGGCACCAGCCCATATTGGGCAAGATAGCCTCCCAATACGGTGGCGGCGCACCCGGGGGCCGGGCCGGCGCTGATGCCTAGGTCGGGGGCGTACATGCGCACTTGCCAACGGTCTTCTTGGGGAGTGTGGGGGGCGCTGGGGGCAATCAAATATAAATGTGCGCCAGGGGTATGGCGAAGATGGTCCTGCCAAGGAGAGTGGGCTAGGTGCGATCGCCCCAGGGTTTCCACATCTTTAACGGGCAAAATTAAAAACGGCAAACCGCAGGATCCCACCAGGGGCGGGAATTGGTCCACGTTCAGAAAGTCAGTTTCCGTTAAACCGGCAGCGGCGGCAATTTGGGTGAGGGAGGCGGGGGGCGGATCGAAGGTGGGGGGCTGGTTGACGGTGAGTTCGGCGTACACGGGCTGGTCTAGATCAACGCGAATTTTGACGGGAATAAAGCCCACATTTTCTTCTAGGTAAATAATGGCTTCGTCGCTAGTGGCGGGTACTTCGCCAATTAAGGTCAAGATCGCCGCTGCGCCGATGGTGGGGTGCCCGGCAAAGGGGATTTCGCCGGTGGGGGTGAAAATGCGCAGGCGGCGATCGGCGCGGGGGGTGCGCGGAAGTTGCACAAAGACCGTTTCTGATAGGTTGAATTCCCGGGCAATACACAGCATTTGCTCGTCGGTAATGCCATCGGCTACGGGAAAGACGGCAAGGGGATTGCCGCCAAAGGGGCGATCGCTAAACACATCGGCCGTATAAAACGGATAAGCTTTGTTCGCCATAAATTAAACGTGGTGGTGAATGTCACCGCTATTACTGATTGTCCTAAGGCTATTTAAGGCAACTTTTAGGGAAAACGTCTGGGAGATTTTTTAGGGGAAAATCTCCACGGAAAAATATTAGTGCCTTGGCAAATGGATGAAAGCAACCGGTTTAGGGCAGTAACTTAGGAGGCTGGCTGGGGGGCAGTTTCAAAAATATTGGCGTATACGGGATAAAACCACTCGGGCAGACGGGTTTTTGCCTGGTCAATTGTGAGGGCTCCTGGAGCAAAGTACAGCAGGGCGACCATGTAGGCGGTTAGGCGATCGCGCCCCCCAGGGTCTCCTTGAATGTAGTTAACAATGGCGTTGGTGCGGTCTTTTTCCTCGTCGGTCCACGGCAGCTTCTGCACATGCCCTCCCACTAAAATTTGATACGCCTGACCGGGCACCTGTTGGAATTGTTGCTGGGCTTGGGTGGGAGCGATCGCCCCCCAGGTATCACCCACAAGCGATCGCCACTGGCGCACCTGGTGCATCAATGACGGGTCTTCGGGGGAAATGCGCCATAAATTAAGAACCCCGGCAAGCTGTTGCAGTTGGGGGCGAGTCAGGGCGGGCGGCAGGAGCAAGGGGGGAACGGCGGGTCCTTGCAGGGTAGGGGTTTCGGGCTTTTGAGGGGGTTGGACGGTCTCGGGAATAAGACGGTCCGTGGGCAGTGCCGATAAATTAATCGCAGCGACATTGACCGTAGCGAGGGACGGAACCAGGGCTGACGAGGGAGAGGACGATGGGGATGACAGGGACGATGATAGAGCGGGCACTTTAGTTTGGGTCCAATGGTTAACGAGGGTTTCCAGGATCGGGGCAAGTGCGCGACTATACCGACCACTGTCAAGAAACGGCAGCCGATTGCCCTTGGCTTTGACTAGGGCCCGGGCGATCGCCTGGCGACGGGCGGGTGACTGGCCCAAGGCGATCGCCGTCGCCACATATTCATCTACGGTGGTGGCAATACATGCTTGCAAAATCGGCTCGTTCAGCTCCCGTAATAGGGATGACGCCTGGCGAAACCGCAGTGCTTCCCCTTCGTACACCACCATAGGCAGGTCCACATCGATGGGATCCAACAGGGAGGTGGCACCGCCATAGGGCAAAGAATCCAAATACAAATCCCCCTGGCGCAAACATTGGCGAATATCAGCCATACCCGCCATGGGCTGTAAAATTACCAATCGCCCTGGGTCCACCCCCGCCGCCTGAAGCTGCGCCTCAAAATCCTGACGGAAGCGATCGCCGGGATAATGGTGCTGCCAGTTGGGGTTATAGGGGTACAGCACCAGACGCCCATTGGGTAAAGCCGCTAAAATTCGCGTCCACACTGCCCGCAGCTCCGGCAGCAGCTTATTGAAGTTTGCCCCAGACAATAACACCACATCCGTGTCGTTCGCTCCCCAATCTTCCCGAGTGGGAAAGGTTTTGGACGAGGTTTCCAACAGGGGCGGTCGGCTAAAGCAAATCCCGCTGCCGGGTAGGGCGATCGCTGTTTCGTGATAGGCCCCATAGGATTTGCCCAGGCTAAGGTAACCGCCAAAATAAATATCCACATTCCGAAAGCCGGTGGTGGTAGGGGAATTAATGGACGTCACCTGCACCCGCCCCAGCCGAAACGCCGCCAGCAAGGTGATGCCATTGGTGACCATCGTTACATTGGTGCCAATCCACAAAATATCCAGGTCGGCGGTGCGAATGGCGTTCACCTGCTCCGACAAGGTGGACGGTAGGGCCACCATCCCGGCTACCTGATCGCCGCAATAGTGTTCTAAATCATTCTCCGTAGGGTGCAGGGTATAAAGCACCACTTCAAAGGACTCACGATTTAAATGTTCAAACACCGGTAGCGTGGAAAAACTTTCCGTCCCCGGCAGCCAATGGTTACGCAAAATGCCAATGCGAATTTTTTGCCGACTTCTGGGTCGTGCTCCAAAGCGCCAGTCCAAGGGCTCCGGCTGGGAGGACTCCAACGCCGCTTCAATGACCTGGGCGCGATCGCGGTAAATTTCCCGCCCGGTGTGTTCAGAAAAATACAAGGGCGTAATGGTGCCATAGTTCATCAGCCGCTGGGCGATTTTTTGCCAGGTGAGATCGTTACGATTTCCCAAAACCTGACTCCGTAGGGACTGCCACAGGGTTTCTGTATAACCTCGAAACCGCTCCAGGTCCCCCGGCTCCCCAAAATAATTTGGTATTTCCAACAGCAGCACCGTGTAGCGCGACGCCACCCTATTTAACGTGGACCAATCTCGATTCAACCCCGGTAGCTGATAGGGATAGCGCAACAGGGTGGCCGCCGTTAGCACCGCCATCAGTCGGGGCATATCCGTATCGGGCACTGATGCCAGCACCTGGCATAGGCGGTCTAAAAGCCTCTGTTCCTCGTCACCTAACCGCTCGTGGAGTAGCCCCGAATGGCGCAGAGCCTGGTGTAAGGTGGCATACTCGCCGGTCCAAAGCTGGTCCAGCCCCTCCGTGGTCACCCGCACCGCCGTCCCCAACTGCAGCGCCGGGGTAATCAGCTGCCGTCGCAGCATCCGCACTTGCTCCAAAAGCGTGCTGTTTTGGGGATCCTGACCGTAGGCTTTGAGGGTGGCGATCGCCCGATTCACCTCCAAAGGCTCCGCCTTTACCTGTAAAAAATTCAACTCGTCAATACTGAGCTGCCCACTGACCTGCTTGCTCCCCTGTGCCCTACTCGATCCGCTCACCTGCCCGTCCACCATTTCAGCCCCCCTGGAAGCAATAGCGCCCTGATTATTACCTTGATTGCTCCCCATCGCCACCGCCTGTTGAAACGCCTGGGACACCTTATCTGCCATGGTCTCCCAGGAAAATTGCCGCGATCGCGATCGTCCTCGCCCAATGAGAGACTGTCGATGGTCTAAACGCGTTAACCGCTCAAATGCCGTCGTTAGCTCCAGCGGCTTATCGGGGGACACATACAGTGCCGCATTGCCTGCTACCTCTGGAATGGAGCCACAGGCACAGGTCACCACTGGACAGCCACAGCCCATGGCCTCTAACACCGGCAGCCCAAACCCTTCATAGCGCGACGTGTAGGCCAAACAGTGAGCTCCCCCGTAGGCAGCCACTAATTCCGCCTCGCTCAGCTGCAGCGATCGCACATCCAAGTCTTGCGCCAACTTCGCCAGGGAGGGCTCCAACGGCGACCCATCCCCCGTACACACCACCGAAAAATCCTGATACCGCTCCCACAGTTCCATTGCCTGAAACACCAGAGCCGAATTTTTGTAACCGTTCACTCCCAGCCGCTCCCCCACCCATAGAACGTAAGGTTTATGCAGCTTATAGCGATCGCGAAACCTTTGAATCACACTGGGCGACGGGGGCGAAAACTCTGGTGACAGTCCACAGTGGGCAACGGTGATCGGCTCGTTTTGGGTTTTGGGAAATAGCTTTTGTAAATCTTTTTTTGTGTTTTCAGAAACAACAATATGGGCAATTCCTTGGTGAATAGCGCGATGTTTGTCTTGCCACATGGGCGAATTTAAGTCGACTCCCATCAGCTCAGGAATCATATCGTGCCCAAAGAAAACACTAGGGGTAGAAACGGGCGTTGTGTAATAGGTGGACACAAATAAATCTGCCCCCACTTCATCGCAATATTGTTGAAGTAATTGGCGATCGCTATCAACGTCAACAGGTCCGTACAGGGGAATTTTTATGGACTGAATTGATGGAACTTGTGGAGCTGTGCCACCCCTGTCGAGCAAAACAATTGATTGGGAAAAGGGCTGAGTTGACCACTGTTTCAGGAGCGATCGCCACACTCGAGCAATCCCCGTATTGCGAATTTGGAAAAATACCCCGTCAACAACAATTTTCACTATTTTAATTTCAACCCATTCCTAAACTATTA
>CALCTI010000570.1 GCA_937894105.1 uncultured cyanobacterium | reverse complement strand
GAATTCCGACGAGGCCCTCAAGTTAGGGGAGCTGGATATAGAAGAGGGTGCTGATATTGTGATGGTGAAACCGGCGCTGGCGTATATGGATATCATCCGTCGGGTGAAGGATTGCACCAACGTGCCCGTGGCGGCTTACAACGTGAGCGGCGAGTACGCCATGATTAAGGCGGCGGCCCAGAAGGGTTGGATCGATGAGCAGAAGATTGTGATGGAAACGTTGCTCAGCATGAAGCGGGCAGGGGCAGATTTGATCTTGACCTATTTTGCGAAAGATGTGGCGATCGCCCTGAAGAACCAGTAATTTCATTACTCTTCTCTTGACTCCCCATCAATCTTCGCCACCCCTATTTTGATGAAGCTTAATGGAGCTGGCTTAAGCGGCACTGTTTTCCACAGTGTCGCTTTTTTTGTGAATTACCCCCCAACTTTTCTGAGCGAAACTATAGTGGTGACAGCGGGTTTAATTGTCCAGTTTAGTGATTGAAAATTACCTATGATGCTAGGGACGTTTCAACAAAGTCAGCTACGGGTTGAGGTGGATGCGTCGGCTAAGGCGATCGCCGACCTGTTGCTAGTGCCGGAAAACTGGTCCACGTGGCTGTTGCCGCGCCAGCTTTATAACAGTCTGCCTGACACGCTGACGCCGGGGGTGATTTATACCTTGGGACAGGGGGCGATCGCCGTTAACCATGAAGTGCAATCGGTGAGCGACCATACCCTGCGATTGATTTTGAGCGGCGGCGTTGATGGCTATCACGAATGGAAATGGGGCGATGGCTGGGTACAGGTACGACTGGAGGGAATCTCCATACTGCCGCTAAAACTGTCCCAAACGTTGACCCTGGAGCGATTGCGCCTGGCCGCGTCCCAACGCAGTAAGACAGCCTCTTCGTAACGATTACTTGGTAATTACAAGGGTGTGTGGGAAGGTGATCGCCGTGGTTTAAGCTAGCGCCTCAAATTTGGCGGCGTTGTCTTCTAAATCTTCGCTGTCTATCGCTTTTTCCCGAGACTCTTGAATAATTTGTCCGTCAAGAAAAGCTCGCTGCAAACTGACGAAAGCGTGAAAATCGTCGCGACCGTATTTTCCCTCTAACAGCTCGCGCAATCCATCCTCAGCGTCGATACTTAAGTACCTCTGGGAAAGGGCATCTTGCACAATCTCGCGAATCGAAGTCATCATCAAATGTCTCTGGCTGCTCTTAACCACTCTGCATAGCCATTGTCTCAAATAGCCTTTGCTCGGTAGGTGACAGTCACGGGAAAGGGGCGTGATAATGGCAAATCCCTTCTGTGACTAAGCAAATTTTCCCCTGTGATGCGAGTCACTGGAGAAAAAAGAACAGACGAAATCAACGCAAAAAGCAGCGCGGAGTAAGCGATCGCCCCCACGCTGCTTTTATGGTCGGTTCAGGAAAAAACAAGACACGTTGAAATGTTCTGTCAAAGCTACGCACTATTGCCTTTGCCAACGCTTCACAATCGCCATGCTAGTCCTTCCTGACTGTCTTGTTAATTGATGAGTTGACGATAGCTTTTACGTTGATAACTTCGGTGTTCCTCCCCAAACTTTGGGGAAAGTTAACGCCCAAGACGACGCTCAAGGTATCAAAATTTATAGGCTAGACATTACATCACGGGCTGCGGCCAAGGTGGCATCAATATCCGCTTCCGTATGGGCCAAGGACGTAAAGCCAGCCTCAAACTGGGACGGAGCCAGGTAAATACCGCGCTCCAACATGCCCCGGTGAAAACGGCTAAATTTCTCCAGATCGCATCCCTTCGCGTCATCGTAATTGCGCACGGGACCAGCGGTGAAGAAGAAGCCAAACATAGCACTAAGGGATCCGCCACAGGCCTCGTGACCGGTTTCCTCCGCGATCGCCAACATCCCCGTTACCAAACGCTTGGTAATTTCGTCGAGGCGATCATAAGTGCCGGGGCGACGCAGCAGCTCCAGGGTTTTAATCCCCGCAGTCATTGCCAGGGGATTACCAGACAGGGTGCCAGCTTGGTACATGGGACCAGCGGGGGCCACCATTTCCATAATGTCCCGACGACCACCATAGGCACCCACCGGCAAACCACCGCCGATAATCTTGCCCAAAGTGGTTAGGTCGGGGGTGATGCCAAACTTTTCCTGGACGCCGCCGTAGGCAATGCGGAAGCCCGTCATTACTTCGTCAAATACCAATAGCGCACCGTATTCTTGGGTGATTTCCCGCAGACCCGCCAGGAAGCCAGGGTCCGGAAGAATAAAGCCAGAGTTGCCGACGATGGGCTCAAGGATAACGCCGGAAATTTCGTCGGGATACTGGGCGAATAGGGCCTTAACAGCTTCCAAATCGTTGTAGGGAGCGGTCAGGGTATGCTCGGTGACGGATTTGGGGACGCCGGGGGAGTCGGGCAGTCCCAAGGTGGCGACGCCGGAGCCCGCTTTCACTAGGAACATATCCCCGTGACCGTGGTAACAGCCTTCAAATTTCAATAGGCGATCGCGCTTGGTATAAGCCCGCATCAGCCGCTGCACTGACAAACACGCCTCGGTGCCAGAATTCACAAAGCGCACCATTTCAATGCTAGGCACCGCGTCAATCACCATTTCCGCCAGCACATTTTCCAAGGCGCAGGGGGCCCCGAAGCTGGTGCCTTTACTAAGGGCCTCGCCCAACGCCGCCAGCACTTCGTCATTGGCGTGCCCACAAATGGCGGGACCCCAGGTGCCGATGTAATCGATGTAGCGATTGTTATCCACGTCCCAGGCATAGGCACCCTTCACCCGGTCAAAAACAATGGGCTGACCGCCAACGGATTTGAACGCGCGAACAGGAGAGTTAACGCCGCCGGGCATTAGCTTTTGGGCAGCGTTGAAAATTGCTTCTGATTGACTGGTATTAAGGGCGGTTGCGACCACAGTGATCTCCTTACCTGTTGGAATTTTTGTTGGGGGTTTGGTCCGAAATAAATGTTGGAGCCGCCTAGAAATTATCCATCGGTGAAAGTTCAGACGAAAATTTAGACGACGAGGACAATTACTGAGACAAAATTAAGATTTTCAAATTGCTCCTAATTGTAATTTAGAAATCTTTTGGGCTTACCAGAAGGGCGATCGCCCGTACAAAATCGTTGCAATTATTGCCTTTTGTCCCCCGTTGCCCTCTCCCCCCATTACGACGATCCCCATAACCTAGAAATCAACCGATAAAAAGCCCAGAGCCACGCAGAAACTCTGGGCTTTTATCTGGTTTTTCTTGCTTACAGCGAGAAAGACTATATTTTGAGCTTTTACTGACCAGTGATGGAATAAAAACATGGCTAACCGTAACGTTAGCCAGCCATGTATTGCCTGGACGTCTTACAAGGCAGGTGTGTCAGTTATTCCCGGAATGGTCGGTGTTTCACCTAACGCTCCCGGCGTGCCGCCAGTGGGTGACACTGGGGTCGTGGGTGACGGGTCAGCTGTTCCTGGGGCCGGGGGTAACGATTCAATGGGTACTGGCGTTACTCCCGGCGTTGCGGGAGGTGTCGGTGTGGGCGGATTTAGGGTTTCCTCACGCACGTCGTCAATGGACAGGGCGGAGAAAGGCGTGCCGTCCAAAATCGCGATCGTGACCCCAGCGGGATTGCGCACTTCTACCCGTTGCCCTCCAACGTTCACAAAGGATACCGAATCCAACGTCAAGCCCCCTTCAAAGGCAAGCTGGTCGGTAGCGGGGGTAAAGTCAATAATCAAGTCAACGCTGCCGTTATCTTGAATCACAAAGGTGTCAGCACCGGAGCCACCAATCAGGGTGTCAATGCCGAGATCGCCAAAGAGCACGTCGTTACCCTGACTGCCAAACAGCGTATCTTCACCGCGCCCGCCTAGCAGGGTGTCATCCCCTTCGCCGCCATTTAGCAAGTCCTCACTGCGATTACCAAAGAGCACGTCGTTGCCAAGACCGCCGGAT
>CALCTI010000569.1 GCA_937894105.1 uncultured cyanobacterium | reverse complement strand
GACAGCGCCAACCTCAAAAGCGCCAACCTCGAAAGCGCTCTCTTACTTGAAACTGATCTGCGTAACGTTACTAATTTGAATAATGAGCAGCTTACGGGTGATGCTCACCCGATAGTCTGCGGTGTTTCCTTACCCTCAACCGTGACTATCGACCCTCACCGAGATTGGGAAAAGTTGCTGATAGTGCTGCGCGATCGCTACCCCAACGAGTTTGAGACCCTTGAAGCCGCTGAAGAATGGGTTCAGAAACGCCGCCAGAGGAAAGACCCCTAGCAACCAACGGAACGCTATACAATTGGGTCGCTATTTCTGAGGTTCCCCGTGCTCACTGTCGCTATCCCCAAAGGTTCCCTGCTCAAAGACAGCATTGCCTCCTTCGCGGCGATAGGACTCGATTTCAGTGCGTTTCTCGAAAAAGGGAATCGGCAATTGCAAATCACTGACCCCACCGGTCAAGCCAAAGCCATGCTGGTACGCAACGGCGATGTGCCCGTGTATGTGGAATCGGGACAGGCTCACGTGGGCATTGTCGGCTACGACGTAATTCGGGAGAAAAAGCCCCAGGTCGCCCAAATTTTGGACCTGGGTTTTGGCGGCTGTCGTTTATCGGTGGCGGTGCAAAAATCCAGCCCCTACCAATCCGCCCTAGATTTGCCTGCCCATAGCCGGGTGGCATCGAAATTCGTCCAATGCGCTCGAGATTATTTTCGAGAGCTGGATTTGCCGGTGGATATTGTGCCCCTCTACGGTTCTGTGGAATTGGGACCTATCACCGGTATGTCCGAGGCGATCGTGGATTTGGTAGCTACCGGGCGCACTTTAAAAGAAAATGGATTGATTGAAACGGATTTGCTGTTTGAAAGTACCGCGCGGGCGATCGCCCACCCTCTCAGCTACCGTCTGAACACCTATGGATTGAGCGATCGCCTCAGAATCCTAAAAGAACAATTAGCCAACAATTGAGCCTCAGGACATAGTTTTGCCCACCAGCCTGGGCGACCCGTTCCAAACTCCACACATTGGGTATGATTAGCTAAATATTGCAGCTTTTGCGCAGATCTACTGCCCCTGTTAATCGTTATACCTGAGTAATCCATGGCATCCATTCGCGAGCTTCATCAGCAACTGGTATCTAAAGAGCGATCCGCTGTTGAAATTGCCCAAGAGGCCCTGAACCACATTGAAAAAACCGAGCCATCGGTTAAAAGCTTTTTGGCCGTGACCGCCGACCATGCCCTGGCTCAGGCGAAACAGGTAGATAAAAAAATCGCGGCGGGGGAAGAGATTGGCCCCCTGGCTGGCATCCCTATCGGCATTAAGGACAATATGTGCACCAAGGGGGTCAAGACCACCTGCGCATCTAAAATGCTGGAAAATTTTGTACCGCCTTACGAATCCACAGTGACCCAAAAGCTGATTGACGCTGGGGCCGTCATGGTGGGCAAAACCAACTTGGACGAGTTTGCTATGGGCAGCTCCACGGAAAATTCTGCCTATCAAACCGCCAGTAATCCCTGGGATCTAGCCTGTGTACCCGGCGGTTCATCGGGGGGCTCGGCCGCATCGGTGGCTGCCCAAGAGTGTGTGGTGTCGATCGGCTCCGATACCGGGGGGTCCATTCGCCAGCCCGCATCCTTTTGCGGCGTGGTGGGAATGAAGCCCACCTACGGTTTGGTATCCCGTTATGGGTTGGTGGCATTTGCCTCATCACTGGACCAAATTGGTCCTTTTTCTCGCAACGTGGAAGATTCGGCCCTGCTGTTGGAGGCGATCGCCGGCTACGATCCCAAAGACTCCACCAGTCTTAAAGTGGACATTCCCAACTATGTCAAAGCCTTGCGCCCGGACTTTAGACCGAAAGGAAAGCTCAAAGTGGGCGTTATTAAAGAAACGTTCGGCACCGGTGCGGACAAAATCGTAGAGGCAGCCGTTGAAAAAGCGGTTGAGGTGTTGCAAGAACTGGGCGCTGAAATTCAGGTTATTTCCTGCCCGCGCTTCCAATATGGCTTACCTACCTACTACATCATTGCCCCGTCGGAAGCATCGGCAAACTTGGCGCGGTATGACGGCGTGAAGTATGGCTTTCGGGCGGAAGAGGGTGAGAATTTGTTGGATATGTATTGCAAAACACGAGCGGCAGGCTTTGGTGCCGAGGTGAAGCGGCGGATTGCGGTGGGTACTTACGCCTTATCGGCAGGCTATTACGATGCCTATTATTTGAAGGCGCAAAAGGCGCGGACGTTGATTAAAAAAGATTTTGACGCCGCTTTTGCCAAAGTGGATGTGCTGGTTTCGCCAACGGCTCCGACTACTGCATTTCGGGCAGGCGACAAAGCAGATGACCCGATCGCCATGTACCTGTCGGACCTAATGACCATCCCAGTAAACCTGGCGGGGCTTCCGGCCCTAAGCATTCCCTGTGGCTTTGATGACGGCGGCATGCCTATTGGGATGCAGATTATTGGCAATGTGCTGCGGGAAGACCAAATCCTGGAGGTAGCTCATGTGTATGAGCAAGCAACGGAATGGTATAAGCGAGTGCCCCAGCTTTTGGCGTAGTTTGCTAGGCTGCTTAAGATTTCTTAGCTTAAACAACCCCAATCGCTACCATGGTTGCTTCCTTTTCTCGCCCCGCCTATGTGTTGGTTACCCACGGTAGCCCTGATCCTCGCCCCGGCGCAGCATTGGAAGCTTTGACCGTTGCCATGGGGGAAGGGTTGGAACAGGGATCGGGCGATCGCGCCCCAAAAATCAGTCCAATTGTACGGGGCGCAGAATTGGAGTGCCGCGAGATGTCTCTGGCAAGGCAACTGATTGTGATTCATAACGAGGCACAGGAGTTGGGCTGCGATGGGCTGGTGGTGGTACCGCTATTTTTATCGGCGGGAGTTCACGCCATGGAAGATATTCCCGAAGCGATCGCCGAAGCAAAGGAAATACTAGCCGCCCTAGGCAAAATTTCCGACGCCGTCTCCCCTGAATCGCCCCTACCCATTGAAACAGCTCCCGTCCTCGGCAAGCATCCAGCCTGGTCAACCTGGGTCAGAAGTTATTGGCAAACGTATTTGCAGCGATCGCATATCCCTGTGGTGGTTGCCCAC
>CALCTI010000568.1 GCA_937894105.1 uncultured cyanobacterium | reverse complement strand
GATCATTGGCCAAGGTGGAGCGATCGCCATATTCCAGCGATCGCCCATTATCTAAGATCAAAATTTGGTCAGCGCGCTCCACGGTTTTCAGCCGGTGGGCAATAATAATACCCGTCCGATTGTGCAGCAGCCGATCCACCGCCCGCTCAATCAACTGCTCTGTGGTGGGATCCAGTCGCGAAGACGCTTCATCCAAAATCACCAGTCCTGGATCCTTGAGAAACACCCGCGCAAATGCCAATAGCTGTGCCTGCCCAGCGGAAAGACCGCCACTATCTGCCCTTAGCTGGGTATCCAGCCCCTGGGGAAGGGTCTCTAGCCAAGGCATCAGCCCTAGTTCATCTAGTGTGTTTAAAATTTTCGGATCTGAAATATCAGGGTTAAAAAACGTCAGGTTGTTGCGCACCGTTGTTTGAAAAAGCTGCACATCTTGCGTCACCAATCCCACATAAGGCGGCAGTTCCGCGAGGGATACCTGAGCCAGGTCCATCCCGCCTAATGAAATTTTGCCCGCTTGAATATCGTAGAGGCGCAATAACAAACGGGCGATCGTACTCTTTCCGCTGCCGGTACGCCCCAGAATTCCCAGGCTCTGACCTGCTGGCAAATGAAAAGTGAGTTTTTTGAGTACGTGCTCATTCTCGTTATACCCAAACTCAACCTTTTCAAATTTGACCGATAGGGCACCATCGGACACCATCGCCTGTGCCCCAGGAGTCTGCTGGCTACTATGGCTGAGTAGTTCTTGAAGACGTTGAAAACTGGCGGCGGCTTTCTGAAATTGTTCCAGCTCTCTACGGATACGTTCAATGGGAGCTCGCAATTGTGTGGTGTAGTAAAACAACAAATAAACAGTGCCGATCGTAATTGCGTCTTGGTACCACAGGTACGCTCCCAAAGACAGGGCAAGGGCGTTGCCGATGGTAAATAGCCCCACTGTCCCCCCCCATAGCAGGGTGCTGGTTAAGCGAGCCCGTTGGAATGCAGCCAGCCACCGCTGCAAAATGTGATAACAGCGATTCATCACATAGCTGACGGCACCATTAGCGCGAATATCTTCTAAGCCGCTCAGGTGTTCAACCACAAAACCATAAAACTCTGCGCTGACTTTGCGATAAGTGCGCCATGGGGAAACGGCAAAGGTTTGAAGGCTTGTGAGCAACCCAAAAGCGACCAGGATAAACACACTCAGGGTTAGCCCCGCCCGCCAGTCTTCAAACCATAGGACGATTAAAATCCCTAGTATCAACAGGGCATTGCCCACAATTTGCAAAACAAACTGAGAAAAAAAGTGCGATAGGGCATCCACGTCCCCATCCACTCGTTCCACCAGTTCACCGGGGGGGTGTCTTTTGTGAAAGGCTAGGTCTAGGTGAAGGCAATGGTGGGCTAAGTCAAGACGCAGTTGGTTGGTGGCGGACCAGGCTAAGTTTTCACCCATGTAGGTGGCGGCGATCGCCAAGGTCTGACGCACCAAAGCAATTCCAATAAATCCCAGCGCAGCCAACACTAGCTGCTGCTGCGCACCGCCCGCCACCGTTGTATCGATAAAGTACCGCACCACTTGCGGGTTCAGCACCTGCAAGCCAATACTGCCCAGCAGTGCAATGGCTAATACTGTCACCCGTTGCCGCTGGGGCCACAGGTAAGTTATCCAAAAATGAGGCATGGTCAACTTAGGGCGTGTCATCAATTAATCTCCAGAAGCTTTATGCAGTAAGGAGTACGCGCCCTTTAAAAACAAACAAAGCTAGGGGCTGAAACCCTCACGGCTCTTAACTTAGGGATTAAATTGATGACAGCCCCTAGTTCGCCACGTTTAAAGTTGGAAACTGAACTCCCATCAATGATCCTCGATAGTGCTTTTAAGGTGTGGTACGCCAGGGTTGAGCAAACATTGCAGGGGCGCTTCTTTTCGGCGG
This sequence comes from uncultured cyanobacterium, assembly GCA_937894105.1. GTDB lineage: Bacteria > Cyanobacteriota > Cyanobacteriia > CACIAM-69d > CACIAM-69d > CALGDE01. The sequence continues at coordinate 1,387 of CALCTI010000568.1, read as the reverse complement.
ATTATCGGGGTGAGTGTGCTGCGGGCGATGGCACTAGGCAACTGGGTGGCAGGGGCGTTGGGGGGCACATCTTCGAGATCTAGAGGCAGAACCGCACCCTCCACCCTCCCTTTGACAATAATCTTTAGGTCCCTGCCAGGAAGCGGCATTGCCCTATTACAAGTGCTGCTGACGCTGGGGGGACTTGTGATAACCCATTCAGCAGCTACTGCTTCACTAAGCGGCTAACCCGATACTGTGGTGACGTGGTTAGTTTGATCGCCTCACCAGATTTTGGCGATTTTCCTGCCGTCGTCACTGGTTTAATTCCATCGACCCTGGCCCAGTAAGTGCCGGATGCGGTTTGGTCTGCGCTGGTAAATTTAATCTCCACTTCAGCCCAGTTAGCCTTCGACGTCCAAAAATCCAGAAGAACTTGTAGCTGCCTTATGGGAATCCAGTTCAGTAGCGGGTAAACAAAGCGCCGAATCCCCGTTAACCCTTTGCGCAACGTGCGCCCTGATTTTTGGTAATCCAGCCATTTCCAGCCTTCGCGCATCCAAATTTCTCGTTCGGCGATTTGTTCGAATTTGGTGAGCCCCGCCCAACCGCGATAGTGCGATCGCAACCCTTCCACATCCCCCGCGTGATCCACCAGTAAATCCAACATTTCCGGTTCCACGTGTCCCCAATGCCGCCCATCGGGCAGGTGAATCAAAGTGGGCGCAAACTTATGCCCTCCAAAATGGCTACATCGCCACACCCGAACCTGGTTGTTATATTCCTGGCGCAGCTTTCGATAAATGGGTTGCCCAAACTTGGCGCAGGCTACGTCAACATTGCCGTGGGTGCAAACTAGAATTTCCCGCAGGTGAGAGGTATCCACTTGATTGGCAGCAAACTGGTCTAAGCAATTGGGCTTCTTCATCAAGCTTATTAAAATCGCTTCTACCAGCGTTGGAAAATCCCCTTTGGGAACGATATATTCCTGCTTTGTAAATGTGGAAAATTGTCGATGGGGACGGCGATAATAAATGACCCGTGTACTTTCCCGCTGGGAATACTCGCGATCGGGAGCAATCAGCACGGGGCGAAGCAGGGTCCCATGCCTGATGAAAAGCTGCTTCAACAGCTCCCGCAACATCACAATCTGCGGGTCCTTGCTGAGAGTTTCCTCTACCCAAGGTTGGCGCATCTCTATCAGCAACCAGTAATCAAAGGTGCCTGCGGTACCAATAGGATCTTCGCCATTATTTTTAGATACTTCTGAGCAAAAACGGCATTCGCTCAGCGCTTCGTAGGTTTGCATGGAAATCTACCGGGTTTATAGAAATAGAACTAACGGTGGAGCAATGGGTAGTGATGCAACGTAATGTAGGCTGAGCCTTAATCTACAGAAGATTCAAGC
>CALCTI010000567.1 GCA_937894105.1 uncultured cyanobacterium | reverse complement strand
CACGGGGGCGATCGCGGCAATTGATTTTGAATTTCGCTTTGTGCCCGCGTGGCAGCGATTTGCAGAGCTGTTGGCGGAAGATCTTGTGGGCAAACGACGGCTGATCAAAATTGATTGGATGGCGTCCAGTCGGGCAAACCCTGACCGGGCATGGAATTGGTATGCCCAGCGGTCCCAGGGTGGCGGCGCTCTCGGGGCGATCGGGTCCCATGCGTTCGACTATATTCACTGGCTGTTCGGCCCCGTTGCCCAACTGGCGGCGAACTTGACCACTTCGGTGGAAAGCCGCCCGGATCCAGTTTCTGGCGATCGCAAACCCGTCACCTCCGACGATATTTGCAACGTGCTAATGACCCTGCACGATGGCACGCCCATTCAAATGTGCCTCAGCTCCACCACTTATCAGGGACGCGGACATTTTGTAGAGGTTTACGGCGAAAAAGGCACTTTAATTTTGGGCAGCGATAACCAGAAAGATTACGTCCACGGTTTTACGCTGAAATTTGCCCCCGCTGGCGGTGAGTTTGAAATCCTAGAAATTCCCGATCGCCTAGCTTTTCCCAACTCTTACGATGACGGTCGGCTAGCTCCTTTTGTGCGAGTGATTGATGCTTGGGTGCAGGGTATTGATGCGGGACAGAAAGTGGCACCATCTTTAAAAGAAGGAGTGTATTCGCAACTGTTAATGGACCTAACCCACAAGGCAAATGACACCAAAACCTGGGTCATGGTTAACCACTCGTCCTAGGGCTTTTTATCCACGAGATCCCTATATTATTCGGCTTAAAACTTTTAGATTCAAAGCCAAATAGCTGAGCTGCGGAAATCCGAACAAACTATCGAGAAGATCGCGCGTCAGTGACTTGTGAAAAAGCATTGAGACTATTATGCGTACGCCTTTATAAAAGCTTTATTTCTCATTGTTTTAAGCTGTGCCGCCGCCATCAATACGCTCAATTCGAAGGAGGTGGCTTTCGTTGCAACTAATGTTGAAATAGTAGAAGTTCCCACTCTCCCAGGTGCATTAGACTTAATCGGAATTAAGAAAAGCGATCAACTCTTAGCCTTAAATAAGCGATTTTGATTATCATTACGGCAATTTTTATGCCGCACGATTTATTATCGACAAGGCCTATTTAATGACGAGTATAAGGCGCAGGCTCAAGTCCTCGAAATTGTTTACGGTTCATATCTTGGAAATAAGATTAACTTCACTGTTTTTAGTCATCACAGGGAACCTAAATTTCCGCACTTTGAGCACGTTTTACTATTCGTGGAAAAAAATGGGGATCCTATGTCCATTCTAAATATCAGTACTTACCTTTGTTCAAGTCTTTAGATGGGCATTGGGCAGTCCCTTAGCATCATTTAATTGGTGAGTACAGTCATTTGAACAATGAAGGATTTTCATAAGTTAAACCGTAGAAAATCGCATTTTCAAATAATGTCAATATCGATACAAGTGGTATGAATTCGGCAACTGTAGCGAAAGTGTATCCATCTCCCTACTATCGGCAAACAGAAACCATGGCTTACCCGGCATTCGGCAACTATCTACCTGAGTGGATGTCTGAAAAGTCCAATTGGACACTTCAACCTAGGACCAAAAGCTGTGCCAAGAGAGCTCAATGCCGCATTTCTTCGTTGCAGTACACGACGAGATGAGTCACATTCAAGACTTTTCAGACATCCTCTGAGGCATTTCGTTTGAAACAGCATGGAGTACTCCGTGCGCGCGGTAACTTTCAATAGAACAGTCGCACATAATCAGAGCTACGTGCTTAGCTAGAATTCAATTTAGTCAGCGCAACAAACTTACGACAGTTTTTACTCTTTTAAAAGGGCAACGAATCGGTGAGATCACTGCCCATAATCCTCTTTACATAACTACGCTAAAGAGTTTTTTTTTCTGGGATATTTACGCCTCTTTGGATTTTTTTGGAGACTTTGCTATTTCAGAAATTCTGCGTCAGGGAAGTTCGCCAACGTCAGAAATCAATTGCACCACAAACCTACTGCAC
>CALCTI010000566.1 GCA_937894105.1 uncultured cyanobacterium | reverse complement strand
ACGGCTGCCTGTCCCATTTTCTTACGCAAATCGCCACTTAAAGCCGGGCTAGGAGCCTCTTCCAGCAGCTTTTGATGGCGACGCTGAATAGAACAGTCCCGCTCGCCCAGGTGAACCACATTGCCGTGACTGTCGGCCAGGATTTGAAATTCAATATGGCGAGGCTTTTCAATAAACTTTTCCATATACAGCCCCGGATTTCCAAACGCCGCATCAGCCTCCCCATAGGCCGCCTGGAATAATTTGGAAAACTCATCGCCGTGGCGCACCAACCGCATCCCTCGACCGCCGCCGCCCGCCGTGGCTTTAATCATCACCGGATAGCCCATTTTTTCCGCCAGAGCTTTTCCCTCCCTTTCGTCCGCTAGTAGCCCGTCACTGCCAGGAATGGTGGGAACTCCAGCATTTTGCATGGTTGCCTTGGCGGTGGACTTGTCCCCCATGGCTAAAATCGATTCGGCGGTGGGACCAATAAAGGCAATTTTATGGTCGTCGCAAATTTCTACAAATTTGGCGTTTTCCGACAGAAAACCGTAGCCGGGATGAATGGCGGTGGCGTTGCAGGTTAGGGCGGCGGAAATGATATTGGGAATATTCAGGTAGCTTTTGGTGCTGGCCGCTTCGCCAATACACACTGCTTCGTTCGCAAGCTGCACGTGGAGGGATTGGCGATCGGCGCTGGAGTGGACTGCCACCGTTGCAATGCCCAGTTCTTCACAGGTGCGGATAATTCGCAGGGCAATTTCACCACGGTTGGCAATGAGGATTTTGGAAAAACGCATCAGGTTAAGGCTGGATGGGATGCTGGCGACCCAACGGAAAAGGTGATTGATCGCTGAAAAAAGCATACATGAGGCAGAAGGTAATCTACCATCTAGCCAGCCTATCAATATGGATGAAGTGCGCGACTAACTCGTTAACAACTCGCTAAAACAGCGCCCAGTCTTTGGTATCAAGGCGCTTAAGCTGCTGAAGGCGCTTGGTAAAAAATCGTGGGGTCAGTCGACTGTAGTCGTGCAACATTCCGTGGGTAATGCTGATAAACCAAGACCACAGGTGAGCTGCCTGGGTTAATCGTTGCAGGGCGGCGTGCTCTTCGTCCGTTAGGGTGATCACCTGTTGGTAGCCCTCGAAAAAGGCGTCGCGATTGCTCTTGTTGAGCCCTGCCTGCATGGCCACTTGAAGAAACTTTGCCAGGTCAAAGGCACGGGGGCCGTAGCCACACTGGTCAAAATCAAACTGCGTGGGCTGGCCATTTAAGAAATGTACGTTACCGCTGTGGGGGTCGCCCCAGCACACTACACTGTAGGGAATTTGCACAACCAGGCTGTTCATGGTGGCTTCGATGGCGTCGGCGGTTTCCTTTAGGTAGCCCCAGTCTTCTGGGTGATCACCAAAAAATGGCTCGATGGAAGCTAGCGATCGCCGAATCAATAGCTCCGCATCCAAAGGAGGACGATAATGGGTGCTGCGAAACTCGTGGGACGCCTGGTGCATATGGGCCAAAGTTTGCCCCAAAATCCTGCCGTGCTCCAGGTCCAAATCTCCCATCAACACATCGCCGGGAGCCCGCTTAAATAGGGCCGCATAGCGCTTACCCTCTGGAGCAATCAGGTCAACGGCGAGGCTATTGGTATGGGTGGGAATAGGCGCTGAAATGGACATACCACAGCGCTGGAGAAATTCGAGAAACTCTAGCTCGAAGTACACTTCCCCGCGCGATCGCCAATGGTGGTGGGACACTCGCAGGATGTACTGTTCCGACGCCCCCTGCACCAGGTACACATCACTTAAACCTCGGCACCAAAAATAAATCCCCTTAACGTCGCCCAATCCAAACTGGGGCAACACCTGGGTTCGCAGTGCTTCGCTAGACAGGGTGGAATAGACCGCCGGAAAAGCATCTTGTGAATTGAGGGGCACCGTGGGAGAAAAAGCAGGTGATCGGTTTTCAAACACTGACCCGTCTCTGGCTAACAGAAAGTCTAAAAAACAGGTTTTAAAAATGAGGACTAAGGCCCCAACAGTTAAAACTAGGTCTAATGTAAAAACTTCAACACTGCTATTTTGTGACTTACACTACCTTTGACTTCAATTCCTATTAAGCTCTGACAATTGCTCCCATAACTCAGCGTAATGTTGCTTTTTGAAAGTCTAAAAAACGCTTAGAACGCCTTTAAAATCGACGCTTTGGATAGGGTTTTCTTGGGTTTAAAATATCTACCAAATCGTAAAGATATTCAAATCACTGACCGTCCAAACTTTGCCCTTAGAACAAGTTTATGACTTAAAAAGTGAGCACCAGAGATCATAGCACTAAGAGGATCTCTGAAAAGACTCAAGCAAGACTCACCTTGACGTAGACATCAACGCAAGAATGCGTGTTTTCG
>CALCTI010000565.1 GCA_937894105.1 uncultured cyanobacterium | reverse complement strand
TGTCGAAGTGCGGGTTTAGCTAGAACCATGATTTTGGGTTGGTTAAAGCGGATTTGGGATCAGAAATTCTGGACCAGCGTTTGGAGATTAATCGGAGAACCATTATTAAAATTAAGATCCTGCAGCGATCGCGATTCTCCCCCCTTCAAACAGCCTCAAAAAATCTTATTTTGACTGCGAAAAATAGCTACTGGCGATCTATTGAAAGGATTAAGAAATTTAATTTCAAAGCTCAATTCTCCATTGCACTAATGCGATCAAGAGAGCCTTCGCCATCTTCCCTGCCGTCGGGATGAAACCACTTATAGTTAAGCTTGTCGTTCGTGTCAGGAAATAGGGAAATGGTTCCCCCAGCAGCGCATATTCCAGCGTGAGTTAGGTCTTCCGAGAGCTGGATATGGTTGTCTTCTTTTCCTTTGAATAAAAGTTTTCCATTGCAAGGTATGGACGGGTAGGCGATTGTGCCGACGACAGAATCTTGAGGACCGGGCGTAAGGGCAATAAGAATCGACCATCCAACTCCATTGTCTTGAATGCCGATCCCTTCCCAGACGCCTATATATTGTTTTGGTAAGTGTGCTTCTTTCGCGGCAGCAGTGGGTTGATCAACGAGAATAGAACTTCCTACGAGAAGCACAAGAGCTGCAAATGCTGTTAGCAACCATCTTTGCTTGAAATTTTGCCAGAAAAGCTTACTTTTGCGCATAATGTTATTAGTTTTGTCGAAGTTTTACCAGAGATTTTGCCAGAAGTTTTGCAAGCGGTTTAATGCTTTTACTAGGGGCTATGGTTTTACTGTTTCAAAAGGCTCGTGAATAAATGTCTTCCTTTATTGATCATGGCTTAGCAGCGGTCACAATTTCTGAGGCGATCGCCCCAAACCGCCGTCCTTTTTCTAGCCGTTAGAAGGCGCTAGCTTGGCTAGGTTGGCTCATTATCATTGCTTGGGCACCAGATATTGGCTACATTGTGCCTCCTTTAAACATGGCACAGAATGAAGGCGCACGAATTACCCACAGAATCGCCAGTAGTTTATTGCTGTTTAGCATCATAATTATGGGATTGTTTCTAGCCGGGTTAAGGGCAGAAAAGTTATCTATCTGTGCAGGGTAAGGGGCGATCGTGGGTCTATCTTATTTAGTGATGGATTGGTGTGTGGGAGTGATAGATTTACCCTTATTTTGTCCATTGAACTCTATGCTCATTAAAGCTCTCATTGGTTTATTACCTAGCGCCGGCAAGCCCCATTGGTAAGACTATTATTTTTAAGCCAATCTATTAATTGAACTGGGCATTATTGTGCCACTAATGATTATTTTTTTGCAGAATTTAACTTGGCAAGACAATAAGCTAAAGCTGTGGAAAACGGCTGCGTTAATTGCGGTTTTGACTTACAGTTTAACCGTCTCAATTAATCTGTCATGCTAATATCGACTTCAAACATCCTATGCCATGGAAACTTTAAATGAGAAATTTTCAAGGTAATACCTCTAAAAGTCTTGCGAATAGTGTTATTCCAATGTTGCATTAAACTGGACTTGACTATATTTTCGATATCCTCCTCGCGATCGCCAAAATCATAGTAACTGGCACCAATAGCAGGCAAGTAAGTATCAATAGTTTCGGATCGAATAATGCCTTGATAAAAGGTATCTTCTAGTAAATGTTGGATAATATTCGTTTGTATCGTCTGTGGATTGTCTGAGTTTAAACTCAGAATTCCTGTGGCGATCGCCGTGCCTAAAGTATTGCAATTGGTATTCCATCCCGCATAGGCAATAAGTTTATCTAGGGTGCCATTATCATCAAGCATTTCGATTAGTTCAAGTTCACCACCATTGGAAAAGGCAACGTCGGCGATCGCTACGGGTTTTTCCTGGGCAATAAGCTGGGAAATTTTTGTGGAAAAGTATCGCAAATTACGACAGGTGGAATAGGTAATATCTTTTTGAGATTGGTCCCAAGCCTCCTGCATTACTTGACCGGCAGTGTTGATTGCAAGTACAAAATCTGAGGCTTCTGGGGTGTTAACCAAACAGGCCCCGGCAGCGAGAATATGGGCTTTTAAACTTTCTCCCAGAGGACGATCTTCGTATAAGGGAATAATCGTTTCACTATGGATTGAACTAAACAGAGGATAGATTTTAATTGGCGATTTAGGGGTTCGATAATAGTTAACGTAGGCATGGCTAAGCAGAGTACATCCCACTTCATCTGCACCTGGGTAAACGTGGATTTTATGCTGTAATCTTTCGCAGGCGATCGCCCCATAAATTTCCCGCTGGTCCATGGCTGTAAAACCATATTCTGCGCTGTCATCTTGGGGAATACTTAAAAAGTCGATAATTCCGTCTTTGACCAATTGAATAATCGCTTGGTTTATTTGTCGATTATTCAGACGTCGCTGACGATAATCCTGTAGATTTTCCGGTGGAATTAATTGGGTTAGGGATCCTAATTCTGCCTGTTCCGAGGCTAATAATTCTTGACGGTTTTTTTTGTCTGTTAGCCAACCCCAGCGAAAAATTGATGCACCCCAGTGGGCATAATAATCTGGCTCCTCTTCGCTGCTGTCGTAGCTGGGCGATCGCATAATCAAATTACTTGCCAAAATAAATAATTCAGGCTTTTGTTCCTTTAATTGTCGAATTTTATTAACGCGATTGAGTAATGTTTCAACAGAATCTTGATGAAGTCGCGACGGCAAAAGCCCGCCATAAATTAACATTTCAATCGACAAAATAATGCCGCTATAGTCTTTTATTTCACCTTCTAACCATTGCCACAGTTGATTAATAGGAGCGGCTTTTTTCTTCTGGCTTAAATAGTCCTTTGGAGGAATCTGAAGCTGAATTTTGCGTTGCAGTTTGGCAATGGATTGAGGGTAGTTAATATTACAAGGGCGCTCATCCAAGGGAATATAGATCAGTCTCATTGCAGTCTAAATTGCCTCAAAATCTAAAATGAAGCTGAATAGCTCGCGAGGTCTGCACTGTGTTTCAGCCTGTGGAATATATCAAAAAGTAAGGCTTTTCCCGTTGAAATATTTTGCAAGCCATAATGGGTATCAACTGTATTAACCGTCTTAACGGTTCTTATTGAGTGCCCAGTACTTAATAAGAAAATGCTTAACAGGAAAACGGCACACTCTCGCCCCACCTGGAATTCAAGTTTCTTTACGAATGATCTGCGAATTTTAAGTATTAGGATTTAGCACAATGAATGAGTTGGTTATGGCGATGGCGATCGCCTTTGGAGCAACAGCCCTGTCAGGCATTCGCATTGTGAATCAGGGAAATGAAGCGCTGGTGGAAAACCTGGGTAAGTATCAGGGGAAAAAGCTGGAGCCGGGGCTCAATTATTTGATTCCGGTGGTGGAGCGAGTGGTGTGTCAGCAGACGGTGCGAGAACGGGTCATTGATGTGCCGCCGCAACAGTGTGTAACCCGCGACAACGTGATGATTACGGCGGATGCGGTGGTGTATTGGCGCATTGTGGACCTGGAAAAGTCCTACTACAAGGTGGAGAATTTGAAGTCGGCGATGACCAATTTGGTGCTGACCCAAATTCGTTCGGAAATGGGCAAGTTGGAGCTGGATGAGACCTTTACGGCGCGGGAGCGGGTGAATGAGGTGTTGCTGCGGGATTTGGACGTGGCGACGGACCCGTGGGGGGTGAAGGTGACTCGCGTTGAGCTGCGGGATATTATTCCGTCCAAGGCGGTGCAGGAGTCGATGTAGCTTCATTTGTCGGCGGAGCTGCTATTACGAGCGTCTATATTGACTTCGTAATGTCAGCTAGAGTCGGCTGTGATTGCGTCTCAGGGTAAGGCGGAGGCGCTGGTGTTAGCAGCGGAGTCTGAAAAGAAGGCGGCGATTTTGGATGCGGAGGCGCACCAACAGGCGATCGTGCTGGAGGCTCAGGCGAATCAGAAACAGCAGGTGCTTCAGGCTCAGGCGATCTCCCAGGCGGTCAAAATTGTGGGTCAGTCGTTAGAGTCGGATCCCCAGGCAGCGGAGGCGTTGCAGTTTCTGATGGCCCAGCAGTATCTCAATACCAGCGCCACCATCGGCACCAGCGGCAGCAGCAAGGTGATGTTTATGGATCCGCAGAATATCCTGGCTACCTTGGAAAGTGCTAAGGCGCTGACTGGCGATATGAAAGCCAAACTTCCCACCAATGGCAACGTGGGTTAGGACTAAACTTGTGGAAGGGTGAAAGCGCACCGAACTGGGGCTAAAGCTGCCGGGCGGTGCGCTTTCACATGCCTTAGGATTTTTAATTATCGTTATTTAGCTATCGTTTTTGGCGTAGCTTTTCGAAGAGGGCTTCGTAGGCGTTTAAAGCGCTTTCGAAGCTGTAGGTTTTTTCAGCGTAGGCGCGTCCGTGTTCACCGAGGGCGACGGTGCGATCGCGGTCTCCAGCGAGGGTCAGCACCGCGTCTAACAACGCCTGGGGGGATTCCGGCTCTACAACCAAGCCCCCTTCGCTAGACCGCACCGCCCGCGCCGCCGTTCCCGAGCCAGGCACCGATGCAATAATTGCTCGCCCGCTGGCTAGGAGCACCTGGGTTTTGGATGGCATATTGAAGGCGACCACGTTAGATTTTTGGACGATTAGGCCCACGTCCGCTGCCGCCAGCATTTCCGGTAGGCGTCCTCGCGGCTGGAAGGGGATGAGCAGCACATAATCGAGAACTTGGCGATCGCGGCAATAATCCTCTAACTTTTTCAAGGCTTTTTCTTCACCCACAATGACAAACTTAATGTTGTTTGTCTGTTGAATCTCGTCGATTTGGGGATGGTTTTTAAGTAAAGCTGCCGTATTTACCACCGTTTCTAACCCTTGGGTAAGGGCGATATTGCCGGAATACATCACCACAAAATTATTTTGTAAATCGTGCTCTTCTCGAAAGCTATTGTGCTTTGCCATGGGGTGAATAAAGTTAGTATTCACCCAGTTTGGAATTAGTGAAATTTTGTGTTCGGGGACGCTTTTGCCGATTAAATTATCCACAAATCCCTCGGCGATAACGCTCACGTGGGTAGCGCTGCCATAGGCAAAGTTTTCCAGTTTTTCGAAGATTTTGATGGCTTTTTCGTTGCTAATTAGGCCCGTATGCACTGCCGCTTCGGGCAAAATATCTTGTAAATTCAACACCACGGGACAGCGCTTCAGTTTGCCCATCAGCCAAGCGGAGACGCACACCGGCAGCGGCGGCGAGGCGAACACAATAATATCCGGTCGCCAGCCAAAGAGCGATCGCACAAAACTGGTCAATACAAAACTGCCGTCCAGGGCCATACGGGTGACCAAACCAGGCTTAGGGCGAATCCATACGTAGCAACGATCCACCCGGACCCCGTTGCGATGCTCGGTCATATAGGCTTTGCCGCGATAGCCTTCATAAATACGCCGCTGGGGATAGTTAGGCATTCCCGTGAGGACGCGCACCTCATGCCCCCGCGCAGCCAGTCCCTCTGCCAGTTCGGTCATTAGGGGCGCAATGCCAATGGGTTCGGGATGGTAATTGTAGGAATAGATCAGGATTTTCATAGTGCTCTCGATTCCGTCATTTGGTATCCCAGTGGTGCTAAATATTGCTGAAGCTATCGCTGAAGCTGAACGCCCCTCCAGCACTTTAATCCAAGATTTGGGGTGGGGCATCAGGGCGATCGCCCAGCCCTTATGATTTATTTCTAGGACGTGTCATCAATTAAACTCCAGAAGCCTGAGTCGGTGCGAAGTACACGCCCTTTCAAACAAAAAACACTAGGGGCCGAAACCCTTACTCCTATTAGGCTTGAGATTTAATAGATAACAGCCCCTAGTCAAAAACCGTTTTCGCGCCTCATTTATGGCTGCTGATACGAACCCATCCAAGATCAACAGCTCAGAAATTTATCGGCTTCGGGAGCTCATGGCGGCATCGGAGCGAAGGATAATGAAAATTGCGAACCAGCCGATGAGGCTAGAAACGATCGCCAGTGAATTTCCCTATCCGTGGCAGAGGGATCGGGCGATCGCTATTGACTTCAACCGTTGGCTCCGGCTTTCAGAATCCCAGCGAGATTTATTGTTTTTGCGGGAGGTGTGCTGGCTGACGGGGATGCAGTGGTTTGAGCCCCAATGGCAGCAGGGGGTGGCATTGTTAGGGGCGGTGGTGATGGCGTTCGAGCTGGCGCAAGGAGATGGGATTGGGGCGATCGCGGCAGGAGGTCTGGCCAGTGGTGCAGGCTGGCAGTGGTGGCAACAAAGGCGCAGCCCTGAGCGGGAGGTGGATGCGGATCGAAGGGCGATCGCGGTAGCTCAGCGGCGAGGCTATGACACGGTGGCGGCGGCGCAGGCATTGTTGTCGGGGATTGAGGCGATCGCGGCTCTCGATGGTAATAGTGGACTAAGTTTTACCGAGCAAGTGCGCTGCCAAATCCTGCGCGGTATTTTAAACCCTCCCAATCGACCCCATGTGCAGCCCCATTAAAAAAACGAAATTCCCCCCCTGTGAAGGGGAGACCGAGGGGGACTCCTCCGCGTCTCGCCCCTTTTACAAAAAATGGCGCGGCGGCTGGAGTGGGATCAGAGTTTCCCAACCTCCTTTATTAAGGAGAACTTTTGTGGCTGGCATTGCCCTTACTTTATTGCTGGGAGCTTGTGGAAGAGCGGAGGAACCGACGGATGTATCGGTGTCCCCTTCAATGTCCGAGCCGTCGCCGGTGGAGTCTCCTGAGTTAGAGGGCGCGGCGGATCAGCCGGAGGAGGGGCCAGAAGCGCCAAAGCCGAAGGTGCCGGAGGGTTGGGTGCCCTATTTTGCACCGGATAAGAGCTTTGCGATCGCCTTTCCCGAGGAGCCAGAGCAGCAAACTATTCCCAATATGAGCGCTAAGTATGACGGGGGATCCCGGTTCTATTTTGCTCGGGCGGATTATCCAGAGCCGCCGCCCCAGCGTCCGTCTCAAAATGAGGTGCGGGAATATTTGGAGCTGGTAATGCCAGGATTGGCGAGGGCATTTGGGGGCGATCGCATCGACTATTGGGAGGGGATGCGGCTAAGCGGGCATGAAGGACGGCGGATGGTGTTTCGAAACGAGCGAGGCATTCAGTTTGA
>CALCTI010000564.1 GCA_937894105.1 uncultured cyanobacterium | reverse complement strand
ACTTCACCTGTAAGTTTGACGCAAATACGCAAAGATCTCAAATGGGCTCTATAGACAACTGATTATATGGACAATTGAGATTCGTCGCAGTTTGATTCGTTGCGGAAGCAGCAAGGTATTAACGTTAACGATAATGCTCAGGGCATATAGGCGGCGAGCTGACGCAGATTTTTAATGGACCGCTTGCGTAAGTCCTGATGGTGCCTTTTAAAACAGCGCCTTTTAGGTATAGTCAGTTCGTTAATTAACAGATCCTCAGCGAGCCCTGAGCGGAGCCCAGTCGTTCTCGCCGCTGCACCGAAGCACAGCCCTTAGGGGGCAGGGGAAGTCAGTACTTTTTATTCATGCAAAATATCTACCGACCTATAAATCCAAATGTCGCGGCCGCATTTACCTCTTTAGATAGATTTTTTACGCTCAAGATCGGTAAGAATTACTTTTGTGTGGACCCTAAAGGAAAGTAAAAAATAAGTGCTGGACTTTAGGTGCCCCACGCTCCGTCTTGGGTTAGTGGACATTTTGCAATGGTGACTTTGTAGGGATTCGATTTTAAAAATTCAGTAAACAGTGGGCACTGAAAACTTCGGCTAAGCTTAGGCGGCATTCAGTCGAAGCGGTTGTCTGAGCCTGGGCGTTCGTCAAGTACTGGCTAGGGCGATTGGTTGTGGGCGATCGTGCTTGACCAGGGTGTCTGCGATGCAAGATCCTACGCGATCGCCCCTGCCCAGCTTTTACCGGCCCTCAACCGCCGCATTTTTAGATCGAATGCCTATCGTTTGATTTGAACCACTTAGTGCATTCTTTTACTAGTGCGCTCTTTTACTAGTGCGCTCTCTAAAGACGTGTCTAAAACTAACGAGAAAAGCAAATATTTTATAGACGTTTTAAACGGGCGGAGTTCTTGTGGAGCAGCTGTTTGTTGTTGAAGATAATGACCAGGATTTTCTAGTGTTCGAGCGCATCGTCAAAGAAAATACCCAAAACATCGTAATTCGTCGATTTATGGACGGAGACGAGATTTTGGACTGGGTTGAAGAAACAAAACAGCAAAACGATTCTGAATCGTATTTTTATCCTGCACTGATTTTGCTGGATTTGAACTTGCCTGGCACCAATGGTCGAGAGGTGTTGGAAGTTTTGAAGCACGACAGTAACTGGCACCAGGTTCCCATCATTGTGTTCACCACCTCTAGTAAGCCTGATGATATTGAATATTGCTATGAGCACGGGGCTAATAGCTACTTGATCAAGCCTTTGGAGTTTAAACAGTTGCGAAAAACGGTCCAAACTTTTTTGGACTATTGGCTGGCCGCAAATGTGCTTCCCAACAATGTTTTGTAGCTTATCTGTAGCTGCTCATATCCTGCCCATATCTCCCTATAACGTGCGGCTCAGAAGTTGATTGAGAATGCGGCGGCCATTTTGAAAGACTTCTAGACGGAGGGTGCCGGAGTCGCTCGGTCGAAAAGTGACCTGATAAATCGTATTGCCGTTCTTAAATTGATACTGGGGTCGGTCCGTTGTGCCGCGAACCACATCGTCAATAAGCTCAATAGAGTTTCCCGAACGGCGCTCCGTGCCTCGATAAAAAAATGCGGCGGGCTCCCATAGCCCAACCTGCACTCGCCAGCGCTCATGTTGAATCGTGCCATTGAGGGGGGGACAGTTATTGATCTCTTCGTATTCGTAGGCTCCGCCAGGGTTTGGGCGAGTGTACATACGACAGGCTTGCCCAGCGAAAGCGGGTTGAGTGACCACTCCCATAGCGATCGCCCCCACAGCACTAAACATTGCCAAACCTGTCAGCCTTGCAGCCCACTGGGAGTGGAAATAGGTTTGACCCCATATCCGACGCAACATTCTTCGACGCAACATTCTTCGACGCAACATTCAACACTCCTAAATGCGAGTTAGCAATTCATTGAGAATACGCTGCTCCCCTTGGAACACCTCCAGGCGAATGGTGTTGTAATCATTGGAGCGAAAGGCAATGCTATAGGTGATATCGCCGTTTCGAAAGGTGTAAATTGGGCGATCTTCGGTGCCGCGCACTTCTCGCCTGGATAAATAGATGGAACTGCCGCTGCGGCGCTCGCTGCCTTCGTAGGTGTAAATTCCCGTATCGGCAGTTCCTAATGTGACATCCCAGCGCTCGTTTTGGAATTTTCCCTGTAGCAGGGGGCAGTTGGTGAAGTCATCCCAGGGGGGAATCTCAGGGTGGTCCAAGCTGTAAGCTTCACAGGCTCGGGCAGCTAAGGCCCTGGGGGTGATGGATTCGGGCAGTATGGCGTCAGGGATGATCGCGATCGCGCTACCCAGCAGGGCAGTGGCAGTTAGGGTGAGGTAGGGGCGGCATGGAGAGAGTTATAAATAAGTCGCTGAATAAGTCGCCGTAAATTTATCGTCTACGTCCATCGTTCTAAAGTTGCGAGCAATGCCTCCCCGTGACGACCAGCCAGTTTTTAAAGTGGGCTGTGGTGACGGGGACACTAATGCAAATGATTCTGGGTAAAGAAATCAAGACCATCCTTCTTCAAAGGATATTGAGCTCCCTGTGACAGTAGAAGTCTGAGGCTTGGGTGATCCTTTATTTCCCCCTTTACTGCGGCTTAATCTGGGGGAATTTACCGCGAAGATTTCTGTTTGCCAATGGCTTAGTGCCCTGATTTTAAAGGGACAGGTCCACACTGGAGAAGGCGAAAAAAAAGACCGACCTAATTGGCCGGCCTCATTACCCGTTTACTAGAGAGGAGAACATTTCATTTCTGCCTTTTCTTGAATTCAATATATCTCTATTGAAATTTAATGTCAATAATGTTCTGAATCTTTTTTTTGCAGGTGCTTTGGAGAGGCAAGCATCTCCCATCGCCTTTTCATCCTGAAGTTGTTTTAAAGCCACTTTCAGGGTGCTCTCCCGAATCCATGAGCCGTGGATGCAGACATAAGCCCTGGCAATACTGGGTAACCCAATCTCAATGACCTCGATGGCAACACTCAGTTCCCAACGCGTAATGTTTGGGTGCTGGGTGTTGCTTGAGACTTTCACTAATGAAAGTAATTATAGATAGTCTAAAAAATATGTTCTTTTGCTGGGCTACATTTTGGCGATCGCCTCGGCGTGGGTTGATGGACTCTAGTGGGTCCAGTGCAACACTGATTTATGGCGAAATCGAGGAGATATCCTAGGAGAAGCCTGGAAAATAGCCAAAAAAAAGGACCGACCAAGCTGGTCAGCCCCATTACCCGTTTACTAGAGAGGAGAACATTTCATTTCTGCCTTT
>CALCTI010000563.1 GCA_937894105.1 uncultured cyanobacterium | reverse complement strand
ATTCAGGACTTGACACATACGACCATCTTCAGAAATGTCTCGAATGCGTTGCTCATTACCCCGGCGGTAAAATCCAGTGGGCCAAGTTGTTTGTGCCTCCGCTGGACTGAGAGCGCTGCCGCCAAAGGCAACGAGGCAGCCCGCCAAAGCCGCTGAAAGTGAACGAAGCGTCTTGGAACCCCCCATGGTCTCTACCTTCTCCCAACGTTATTTCTCTAACGTTATTTCTCTGCTGTTCTAAGAGCAACGGAGCTTGATCATGTCCAAGCTCCGTTTGCCCACAAATAAATGATCTAAAACGTAGGCTCTGAGCCGGCGCCAGGCGCGATCGCCACTTGCTGCGATGGCTCCTCTCCTACCGGTTTTAACACTTCCTGTCCAAACTGTTCGAAGACCACAATGGGATCCAACAGCTCATCCAGCTCCACCCGCTTAACCAGCACGTCACTGCCCAGGCGATCGCCCACGGACACATAGCGAGCGGTGCGCTCCCCAGGCACCTCCACCACAATTTTGTAGTCATTTCCGACCTGAACAACGCCCGTTACCCGAATGCCCAGGGCTCCCGAGGGCGTTGGGGGACCAGCAGGCTGGGCAGGCTGGGCAGGTTCCGATGCTGCCGTACTAGAAGAACCGCTAGAACTCGAAGAAGCACTAGAACCGCTGGAGCTAGAAGCTTGAGAAGAACGACTGCCCGTGGAGGGCGGTGCGGGAGGATTAGTGACAATGGGGGGAGCCTGACGGGGAATGGCGATCGGTCCCGTACTTTCCTGTCCTTGCTCGGCCCGTGCCCGCCCCTCTTGAATTTCAGCGGCTGTTCTCGGGGTTGCCACCGATGGGGACACATTAATGGGAATTGAAAACGGATCGCGATTGGCTGCTGTGCGTGTTTTTTTTAGCTCCGCTTCCGTTTGCCGTGCTCGCGCATCGGGATTGGTGGGCGCAATCAGCCGCGCGACCCGCACTGGTGATGCACCATCGGCTGTTGCCTTCTCCGCTTCCCCAGGCACCAACGGCGCGTCAAAATCAGCGGCGGCAGGGGCACCATTTTCATTGGGCGCTGCCGCACCTCCTTCCTCTGTGGGGGAAGGTGATGATTCAGGGGTGGTTTCCGGTGCACCGCCACAGGCGGTAATTAAACCAAGAACGGCAGCTGTAGTAGCAAATCGAGCGAAGCCAGAAATCATAACGCTTTTCCAAGGGACACGCCCAAATTGTAACCAATAATATTCAGTCGTCGAATACTCAGTCGCCGCCTAATCGTCGGTTTTTACCATTAACGATTGAAGGGAATCTAATCCTTTACGGACCCGCCGCGATACGGTGACGGCGCTAATGCCCATTTTGTCAGCAACTTCTTTCTGAGTGAGGTCTTGTAAGAAGACAAACTCTAAAATATCCCGCGTCCGTGACTCCAGGTGTACCAAAGCCTGCTGAAGACGGATGCGATCCTCTTCTGCGAGCTGGAAGCTGTGATATTTGCGATCTAAGACGGTTTCTCCCAGGGACGTTGTTCCGTTGTCGTTGTCCGTCAGGGGTGCATCCAAGCTGAGTAAAGACCGGTTTTGGCACGCTAGGCGTACGTCTTGCCACTGGCTCGCTGAAATGTCTAAGGCGTCAGCAATTTCCGCCTCGCTGGGCGATCGCCCCTGGGCGTCGAGGAACTTGCGGGAAACTTGGGCCGCGCGGTGGTGTAATTCTAAGAAGCGTCTGGGAATTCTAATAGAGGTACTGCGATCGCGGAGATAGTGCTGAATTTCGCCACGAATGTAGGGCAAGGCGAAAGAGCTAAATGCCGCTCCCTTGGTGGGATTAAATCTCTCAATAGCTCGAATTAACCCTAGGCTACCAATCTGCATCAGGTCGTCAAAACCCTCGCTGCACTGGTTAACCCATCGATAGGCTTCTTTGCGCACCAAACCAATGTTCATTTCCACCAGGCGATTGCGCACCGTTGTGGAAGGGGATTGGCGGTAGATGGCAAGAAGCTCCAAAGACTTGGTCTTCAGGGCTTGAGTCTTAGTTTGGGATTGTACGGCGGCCATAGTCACTAGATTCAGAAAGCAGTGTCTCGAACGGCGAATTAAAATCTCGCGGGAACGTAACCCAAGCAACCTCGAAAGGTTGCACTGCTCTAAATCCTATGTAGGGGCGTCGGCCGGAGGTGTGTTTCACATCACAGGGCCCCTGTAATTTCTATTCACACCTTGAGCGATCGCCCCAACCCAAAAATCACTGGACTCACAGGAACCACCCTATTCTGCGTAGGGTCACACCCCGTATCAAAAATTGCTTTGTCAAGATCCAGATTCCCCTCTTGGCAATGTTAAATTTTATTGCAACATTCTGAGGCTTGATGGGGCGATCGATGAAAGGTGATCGGAATTTGCTTGTCTTTGATGTGGGTTTGCGGGGCTCTGGGCGCTGTTTTCCCCAGCTCCGAAGGCTGCTAAGGGGGATAACTGATGCGCTTTCTCTGGGTAAGGGCTGTCGCGGCCATGGGCAACATCCTTGTGTGGGCGCAAGCGTGGCAGTAAAACATCTTAGATGTGCCAAAGCCAGGCTTCCTGAGGGTCTGGAAAACCCTCGGAAGTCTGGCTTTGTAGTTGCACTCTATGGTTGGTCGGAGCGATTCCGTCCTGATACTGCTGACGTGCCGTGCTTACGCCTCGTCAACCAGTCCATAGAAGGACCCTATGATCTTCACGTCTAGAGCGTCCTTAGACCCCAAGTCAGTGTCAGAAGGCTGGATGCTAATAAAGGTGCCTTCAATCTCGTTGGTGTCTGGCTCCACCTTGGTGATCTGCAAGGAAATATGCCCTTCACCCTGGTCGTAGCTCTTGATGTTTTCTTTCTCTAGTTCCTCGCTATCAGCCTGAGCTGGCAGGGCCACCGCGTTGTCATAGCCGCTGGCAATACCACGCCCTTTGGGATCTAGGAACGTTGCACCGCGATAGGACGGCACGAAGAAATCTCCTTCAAAGTCCGTTGATCCGTTGATTACAGGAGTCTTGCTCTCGGCCGTTGCCACCAGTTTTTTAACGGTGAATAGGAAAGGTACCTCTTCGCCGCCAGGCAGCAATACGGTGATGGCTTGGAAGTCAAAACCATCGGTTTCCGTAAACTTAATGCTGCCGTCTGCCTGCACTTGCAGCGGTCCTTCAATTTGGTCTAGGGAGCTGGTTTTACGGGTTAGGACGCGCCCTCGGATAAATTCTGCTTCTTTACGCTTATTAATGCCCTCTTCTTTGACGAAGTATTGCTCCGGCTGAAGGCAAAGGGAGGAAATTGCATACTCAGAGCCAGGTTCGAGGGCAATGCTGCCTCGGCTGACGGATGTAATTGAAGGGCAGTTATTCGCTAATCCTGTGTTGCGAATATCTTCGTAAGTCAAGGGTGCACCGTTGTCTCCGGGGTCGCTGGAGCAAGCGGTGAGAACGCCTAGACAGATCGCAAGCAGTGCGGCGATCAAGGCACGGAATCTCATGGTCAACCTCTAAAGTCTTTTTCTTAGATATATTCAATATCCCGAATCGCATTTTATCAAGGATTGCTTATCAGGATTGTCACGTTGCTTGATAAAGGGTTTATGAAGGATGTATCTCCAGTGGCGGCTTTGTGAAGGGGCGATGGTGATGGAAGAGGGTGAAATGGCGTGGATAAAAATTATGATGTGCCTAAGGGATTAACCGATAAGCGTGTCAGTAAGGGCATGGGGCGGCTCGCTACTGTGCGAAAGGATTTAGGTGCGCTGAGGGGCGTAGTGGGTTTAATAGGGTGGATTTTGGTTGGACTTTTGGTTGGACTTTAAGGGGCGGACCGATGGTACGTATCTGCTTTAAGGGGCGGAAATAATGGGGCGATTGGTGATACTGCTTGGGGCGATCGCGGCGTTGGCGGCGTTGGTGCTGCAAAATTTGTCGGTGGTGCTGCCGCTGGTGGTTTTTGGGCAGCCGGTGGTGGCGTTGCCGGTGGGGGTGTGGATGGGCATTGCGATCGCCACGGGGGTATTGGCCAATGCCTTGCTGGTGTTACTCGGTTCACCGGTGCCTTCATCTCGTCGGGATCCGGAGCTGCGTCCTGGGCGATCGCCGGGGCGGCAGGGGTCGTCGCGGCGGCAAACGGTGGAGTCGATGGCGGAGGAGATTTGGGACGATGGGGGGGCTGCCAGCGGCGGGGCGCAGGCAGAGGATGAGTGGAGTGTGGCAGGGGATGCTGCGGAGTCGGGGCGTGAGTCGGGGCGGCGATCGCCTCGTATGCCTAGACCTGATGCGCCGAAATCCGATACTGGTGCGTCAGGGGAGGCGCTGGAAGAGGTTATAGGTGGCTGGAGCGAGCCTAATCGATCGCGTCAGGGGTGGGATTATGAACCGGAGTGGGATGAGGATGAGGCTTGGACACAGCCAGGAACAGGGGTGCGACGACGACCGCCGCGCGATCGCCCACGTCCAAATGAGCAACCGCCGGATAGGGTAGCGGCAAGGAACATGCCCACAGGTGCGTCCCCTGATCAAGATTTATCCAGTAGAGGGCGTTCAGAAGA
>CALCTI010000562.1 GCA_937894105.1 uncultured cyanobacterium | reverse complement strand
CAGTGCTCATTGGTCCATCTTTACGAGGTTGGGGTTAACATTCTGGATTTGGTATGAGGACCGGGCTGAGTTTGGTGTTGATAGTCCTGTTTCTCATGCTGTTTTTCGCGCTGATGTGCGAGCTGGCTTACAGGCTGGTTCAAGTGTCTAGGCGCATCGATATAGTGGACACGATTAGCTCTACTCGACGCGTAGTGCCTAAAAAGTCTCTTCAGAATATGATTATTGGTCCAGGTGAGATACTTAAGGGAGCTGAAAATGATACGCGAACGGTAGATAACCGGGGGATTCGCCTATTAATTTTCAAATTCATGACTTTCGGGTAGTGATGAAACGTAATGCAGGCTGAGCCTTAATCTTGAGCCTTAATCTACAGAAGATTCAAGCTTTTCGAAATTGAGTGACTATTACATTGCATCACTACCCAGCTCACGACCCGGATGGCGATCGCGCACCTCTGCCCAAGGATCTGCATCGCCCCAGTTTTCCCAATCCACTTGCGATCGCCACCCCTGCAACGCATCCCAAAAGGTTAGTGAATCGAAAGGCGGGACGACTTTGATGTCGGTAATCTCAACGACCTGCCCATCGGCCATTTTCAACGGCTCAGATAGCTCGATTGTTCGTCCCCGTTTAACACCGCAAATCGCCATATTTTACCTACCCGTTCTGATTCCTTAGCCCAATCCTAGCGACTTTTCCCCGTAGACTGAGACTGGCTCGTAGTTTGGGAAGGAGTTGGCAATGGCGGATTCGATTTTGTATGGGGACGATGAGCATTATGTGGTGCTTTCCCCCGATGCTCCCGAAGAAATTATGGAAGTGAGCGAGTTGCGCCAAAAGCTGGAGACGGTATTGGAGAAATTAGCTCTCGATGAACTGCCGGTGGAGTTGCGGCGATTGGAGGGCGATCGCCCCGCCCAGATTGACTTACTCATTGAAACCGCGTGCGACCTGGAAATTGCACCGGGGGAACGGATGCAATGGTACGCAGTGCGGCTAGAAAAATAGCGGCTTTAATCGCCTAGACAAATTCCCAGCCCCCGCGCGGTTTTAACCAGGGCATCGTTAGGATCCACCGCTTGGTAGGTGGCGATCGCCTCTTCAATGGGCACGCTAGCCACCTGTCGATTTTGCCAGGTAACCACCTGTCCAAATTTTCCCTGGGCAACCAAATCCACCGCCGCCACGCCGAACGCAGACGCCAGCAACCGGTCCAAAGGCGAAGGAATGCCACCCCGCTGCACATGCCCCAGCACCGTAACCCGCGCCTCTGCTCCAGTTTTCTCGCCAATTTCCTGGGCCAACGCCTGACCAATGCCCCCCAATCGACACTCCCCAAACTGTTCATTTTTGGTCACCATCTCGCCGCCCGCATCACAAACCGCCTCCGAAACGATCGCCACCGTAAAACTATGCCCCCGCGCCTGGCGTGCCTTAATCGCGCGGCACACCTGATCAATGTGATAAGGAATCTCAGGAATCAAGATAATATGCGCCCCGCCTGCGATGCCCGCATTCAAGGCAATATGCCCCGCATCGCGACCCATCACCTCTAAAATCATCACCCGGCTATGGCTGGCAGCCGTAAAATTCAGCCGGTCCAGCGCTTCCGTCGCAATATTGACCGCCGTATCGAAACCAATTGATCGCTCCGTTACCGCCACATCGTTATCGATGGTTTTGGGAATACCCACAAAATTCATCTTCCCTTCCGTCGCAAGCCGGTTCAAAATTGCCAAGCTGCCGTCGCCGCCGATACCAATCAACGCATCCAAGTTCAGTAGCTCGTAGCCCTCCGTAATCTCAGTCGAGCGATCGCTAACGCTGCCGTCGGGCATGGGAAATTTAAATGGATTACCCCGGTTTGTGGTGCCGAGAAAAGTGCCCCCCTTATTCAACACATCCTCAACCACCTTGGGATTTAAATACATATAGTCAATGGGGCGTTCCATCAGCCCTTGGGTGGCTCGCCGAATCCCAATAACTTCCCAGCCAAAATCTTTCGTTGCATGCAGCACAACGGACCGAATTGCCGCATTTAATCCAGCACAATCGCCGCCACTGGTCAAAATACCAATACGCTTAATACTCATTTACGATTTCTTTTTTTATTGTTTTTTATGGCTGTTTTCTCGCAATGGTTCTATGGCAATTGATGGGTCGCAGCTAATAAGGTTTTGATGCAGTTACGAGTGTTTTTATTATTTTCAAGGTTTATTTATTCTGTGTCGACCGATACAAATTGCTCCAATGAGATTAGCGGAGCATACTTGAATTTGGTGGAGTTAATGACTTTAGTGAAGAAGGATTTAGGCTGGCGATCGCTGAATTTACTGAACGCAAAAAACGAAATAATTTCGAGATTATCGTCAACGTTTGTTGCCCCTATTTCCCTACCGTTATTATCATGCCGAAATTTTGCGCAAAGACATTAATCTAAGCGTAATAATAGCCACTAAATTGTTGACTTCAAAACAGGTAGTCCGCCAATTAAAGAACCACGTCTAGGCGATCTGCATAGCCAGTCATTTCCACGTAACCCTTGGCGCTGACGGGGCGATCTGCCACGGTGCCGGTAAAACCCACTGCCCCTTCCCAATAGTTGGTGGATACATTTAGCTCCTGATTTGCCATTAGGCTTTTGCCGTCGATCGCCAGATCCAGCTTGGGAATCTCCAAATGCCAGCGAGACGGGTAACTAGCCTTGGTTTTACGGCTGCGCCAGGTGTCCAACACATCGAGCTGCCATTCTGTGTGGTCAATGGTTTGGATTTCCCCGGCGGGGCTGACATAGGTGCCGCTGGATACATCAGCAATATCGCCATTTTCCTGTCGCAAGCCGTACAGCATCAGCGCCGACCCGTCATCTAATTGCAGCGAAAACCAATCCCAGCCCACCGTTCCCGGACTGAGGGCGCTGGTGGAATATTCGTGGTCTTTCCAGGTCAACCCCGTCACTGCGTAGGATTGATCGGCGATCGCCACCGTCCCCGTGGTTTGCTGCTGCACGATGGAATAGTAGTAGGACGCATTGCCTTCCTCCGGTCCCTTTTTGCTAAAACCGCGATCGCCTTGGAGCACCGGCGGCAAGGTTTCATTAAGGGTTAAATCCAGCGCCACATCATCGGCTTTTGCTGTCAGGTGAATTTTACCGGGCTCGATTTCGGTGACAGACCAATCCTCAAGCCATACCCGATAGGGCGCTGCTTGGGCTCCCGATAAATTTGCCGATTGGCGACTAAAACGCTCATGGGGATAGAACGTGTTGGCAGCAATATCGCTAATGGTGAAGTGAGAGAAATAAATTTGGTTAGAGCGCCAGTTAGAGGCGTTGTCCACTGCTTGCGTTTCCGGCGTGAGCGCCCGGCGGAAAAAGGTGAGCTGATAGCCAAACTCTCGCCCGTCATCCGCTTCTAGGTTGCCCGTGTAATACCACCATTCCGTTTGATAGCCCTCGTGGGGACCGAGATCCCTGGGAAATTCGAGGATCTGTGGGGCGATCGCCTGTAAAAACTCACTTTGGGGTTCTCCCTGTCCCGCGAGCCACTGCACCGATGCTTTGCCACTGTTAGTAATGCCCGCTCGGGGATAGAACGTGATAACCAGGGCAACGGCGATCGCCACGAACCCAAACGCAAATTGCTTTAGATTTTTTGTTCCATTTTTCATCGGGACAACCTCCTATTCCTCACGGATGGCCGTTGCCACCACCATTTCACCTAAGCGCCACGCCGGGTAAACCCCTGCCAGCAACGCCGCCACCACCGCCACAATCCACGCCTGCCAAAAATAGCTGGGTTCGATTTGCATTTGCAAGGTCCAGCCGAAGGAGCGCACATTGATGACATAGATTAGAATCCACGCCAGCACGTAGCCCAAGGGCATGGCGAAAAATCCCGCTAGACTGCCCATAATCCCCGTTTCCAATAGGGTTAGCTTCCACATTTGGGGCGGCGTCATCACGTTAGCTCGCAAAATTCCC
>CALCTI010000561.1 GCA_937894105.1 uncultured cyanobacterium | reverse complement strand
AGCGCGTTCACCGTTGACCTTAAAGGCTGCCCAGTTGCTGGGATTGGGGAATTGCGAGCGCCTAGTCCCTCAGTGCGAGTTTGTCCTATCGTATTTACTTTTCCACTTTTTACAAATGGGGTGGTCTCGGAGGGTGGATTGGCACTGGGATGGTTTTGGAGGATTTGCGTCGATTCTTCCTGGAGAAGTAAGCCTCTATCTATGAGAGCACGCCACAACCAGTGCTGATGGGGCGAAAAAATGCGTTTCGGAGTCAAAATCTATACCACGACAAGCCCCTCCAACTTAAGCTTGCTGAGGTAACCATTATTTCGTATCACTACCGAACAAGCAAAGCTGCTGGATAAGGCATAGGAAATCAAATGCGGTGTCTTCCTCTCCCTTGTGTCCAGAACCCTACGCTGATTCGCCAATTATGCAAACGTTTCTAATCATCTGGCTGGGGCAATTTGCGTCCATCCTTGGCTCTGGGATGACCAATTTTGCAATCACGATCTGGGCTTGGGAATTGCCAGGACAAGCCACACCCCTATCCCTAATTTTTGTCGCCACGCAAGTTCCTAAGCTATTGATTTCGCCGTTTGCGGGTGTCTGGGTTGATCGCTTCAACCGTAAATATCTGATGTTACTGGGGGACCTGGTTGCCGGACTCTCGACGATCGCCCTGTTGATCCTACTGCTGACCGATCAATTACAAATTTGGCATCTCTATATCTCTGGAGCCGTGAGTGGACTATTCGGGCGAATTCAAGGACTAGCGAACTCTGCTTCGGTTTCATTATTAGTCCCCGAAAAGCACTATGCCCGTGCCTCCGCATTCGATTCCATCAAGCTATCCAGCAGTTACATCGTGACCCCAGCCGCTGCCGGAGTTGTGTATGCAGCGGCTGGACTCACTGGGGTGTTTTTTGTGGACCTAATGACCTTTGGAGTCGCGATCGCCACCCTCAGCCTGGTCACCATTCCCCAGCCTCCCGAACCAAATCCAACCTTGAACCAACCGTCCTCGGATAAACCCCTGTCAAGCCTTCTATTTGGTGTCCGATACTTGTGGCGAAGCCCCAGCCTAAGGGTGCTGCTGGGCTTTTTTATGATTAATAGCTTTATCGATAGCATTTGTTTCAGCAACTTATTTCCGATGGCCTTTTCTCGCACGAGCGCCGATTCCTCAGTTTTGGGCTCAATGTTTGCGTTTTTTGGACTCGGCGGACTCCTAGGCGGCGTAACTTTGGGGATTTGGGGTGGTCCCAAGCGACGGATTCACGGAGTCTTGATTGGCAATACGATTTGGAAAGCTGCCCTAATCGGGTTGGCCTTAGCCAGAAGTTCTGTGACGACCTTTCTCATCACGGGTCTAATCGGCGGCTTTTGCTCCCCTTTCCCAGGAGGCTGTGGTCAAGCCATTTGGCGGACGAAGGTGGAGCCTGGAGTGCAAGGTCGCGTGTTTGCTACGCGATATCTCATCATTGATTTAATTGGCACGTCAGGGGCGGCGATCGCCGGTCCTTTAGCAGACTATGTTTTTGAGCCTGCCATGCAGCCCGATGGTGCGTTGGCTCACCTCTTTGGCGGAATCTTCAGTGTGGGTGTCGGGGCCGGAATGGCTCTTCAGACAGCCCTGTTTGCTAGTTTGGGCATGCTGCTTGCCTTGGGAGGATATCAAGTGCGTAGGCTACGGCAGGTAGAAATCCTCTCTTAAATCAGGCGTTAAACCCTGTGCAGTTTTGAACGGCTTTGTTCATCGACTCTTCAGAAGCATTGGGCGCTTTTTTACCCTCAGCGTGGCCCAATATTGGGATGTGTGATGGTCCTCGCGATCGCAACTCCCAAACCACGTGGCCGATGGTGTCTGCTTCGCTGAGCTCTGGGAATAGCACCAAGGTTCGGTGAAATGGAAACGTCGGAAACTCTGACGGTGATATGGATGCAAAGGGCGGCGATCGCCCATGACAGTGTTCCCGGAAATTGCATTTAGTGCATGACTCCATCGACCCTTATACAAATTCTCTAAATTAAAGCGACATTTGACACCCTTGGCAGCCAGTTGTGGCGGGCATCTGACATCTCTCCAGATTGAAGAATTGGTATTGGGTATTTCCGGCGGCTCAGAAACTGGCACAGGATCAGCAACCCCAACTCCATCATTCCAGCCACACTTTAGGAGATATTCTCCATAAGATCATGACCCCGACGCAGCCAATTTCATTACCGCCTAATTCCGACGAACCGCCGATTTTATTGACCTGGACGTTAATGACTGCCTTGGGAGCCTGTATTTTTGGCACCTTGGTGCACGCCATCTTGGGGGACGACGGTGCTCAAGAGGCGGGGCGCTTGGTGGTAGCGGTGCTGATGGGAGGGCTGATTGTGGGGTGGCTAGAGTGGCAAACCCTGCGTCTGTACCGAGTCCCCATGGGGTTTGTGTGGTGCGGCTTAAATGCTGGGGTTTTGGTGGCGGTGTTCAGCGCCATGTTTCAGTTGGATCGAATGGTGTCGGGGGATACGTTTTTTTTGTTGCCCCTGTGGGGAGTGATTTTGGACGGCAGCCGGTGGTGGCTATTGCGATCGCACTTTCCCAAAACCTGGTTTTGGCTATTTTTCTGCGCCTTTGCTTGGGTTGTGGATATTGCCCTCTTTTTCGGTGTCGGCATTGCCACTATGGATGTGATTCCTGAGGTGGCTTTTATTCCTTTTAATAGCGCGATCAATGGGGCATGGATCGGTTTTTTTCGCGGTGTTGCGCTGATGGTAATGGTTCGCGATCGCCGCAAGCTCCACCCTGGAAATGCGGTCTCAACCGCCCCGCCCCAATCCAACCCTTCTGCCTAAGCGACCTTTCAGCCTAAGATCATTTGCTGCTCTTACTCTCAGGGCTTTTCAAGATCATGCCTCAGGACATTATGCGCGAGAAAAACAACCAGAGAAAATTGCCACCGATTTTGCTGAGTTGGACCCTGATGACAGCGATCGCTGCGGCCATCTTTGGCGTGATCATCTCCGCCCTAAACCCATCGGTGGGCACCGACGCACCGGTTCGGTTAATGGGGGGGGTATTAATCGGGGGGCTGATTGTTGGCGGGTGGGAATGGGTAACGTTGCGCGCCCCCCCTGCCCTGGCTGTTGGCAATGGGTAACGGTGCGCGCCTCTGGCATGCCCCTGTCGCCCCTGTCGCCCCTGTGGTGCTGGCTAAAGCCGGGGGTGATGCTGGTGCTGGTGGGCATTATGTTTGCCATGAGGGAAAATATTGCTGGCGAAGGATTTGTATTCTTGACCTTTTGGGGGTTTGCGCTGGATATGCCGCGCTGGTGGCTGTTGCGATCGCACTTCCGCAATGCCCAATGGTGGCTCTTGCTCTGCGCCCTGGGGTGGTTGATGGACACCTTTATCCTGCTTGCAGCGGGCATCGCCACCCTCGATTGGCCACTGCCTCCGATTCTCTTCATCGCTGTGAATGGTGCCATTAATGGGGCTTGGATGGGATTTTGTCGGGGTGTGGCGTTGACGGTAATGATGGGCGATCGCGACCGCAATCAGACGAAGGCTCGCAGTTTTCCATAGGCTCAAAACTCTAGGGGCTAAAACCGTTACAGAGAGAGGCTTTGAGGTTTAAATGATGACAGCCCCTAGCTCGCTTGCAAATGGTATTGAAGGAAGGCTAGGCGATCGCTGGCTTCTGCAATAATTTTGGCGGTGGGTTTTCCGGCTCCGTGCCCTGCTTTGGTTTCAATGCGAATCAGGGTGGGCTTGTCTCCCCCCTGGGCGGCTTGGAGGGCAGCGGCGAACTTAAAGCTGTGGGCGGGAACCACGCGATCGTCGCGATCAGCGGTGGTTACCAGGGTGGGTGGATATTCAGTGCCTGCTTTTAGGGTGTGGAGCGGCGAGTAGGCATAAATCGCTTGGAATTCATCGGCATTATCTGACGAACCATAGTCGCCACACCACGCCCAGCCAATGGTGAACTTAAGGAACCGCAGCATATCCATCACGCCCACCGCCGGAATTGCTGCCCCATACAACTCCGGACGCTGGGTCATACAAGCCCCCACCAACAAGCCCCCATTGCTCCCCCCATGAATTCCCAGGGTGTCCGACGACGCGTAGGAGTTGTTAATAAGCCATTCCCCAGCGGCAATAAAATCGTCAAACACGTTTTGCTTGTCAAGCTTCGTCCCCCCCTGGTGCCAATCTTCGCCGTACTCGCCCCCGCCTCGCAAATTCGCCACCGCAAATACGCCCCCCATTTCCATCCAAACTAAGTTGGAAATACTAAAAGATGGGGTCAACGAAATACTAAATCCGCCATACCCATAGAGCAATGTGGGTAGTTTTCCGTTTAGCTCCAGACCCTTTTTATGGCTAATAAATAGGGGTACCCTAGTGCCATCTTTGCTGGTGTAGAAAACCTGTTTGGTTTCGTAATCGTCAGGATTGATTTGAATCTGCGGCTGACGGAAAAGGGTGGCGCGATCGCTCGTCATGTCATAGCGATAAATCACGCTGGGGGTGGTAAAGCTAGTGAACTGGAAAAAGGTTTCCGTATCGTGGCGCTTGCCATTGAAACCGCCCACGGACCCTAGCCCCGGCAGGCTAATTTCCCGCACAAAATCTCCAGTTAAGCTAAACACTTTTATCTGACTGTGGGCATCTTTTAAATAGGACGCCACAAACTGATTATTTAGCAGCCCAACGCCTTCCAAAGTTTCCGACGCTTCGGGAATAATTTCCGTCCAGTTTTCCGTGTCCGGGTTGTCTAAATCCACCGCAACCACGCGATTGCGAGGGGCATCCAAATTGGTTTCAATCCAGAACGTTTTCCCTTCGTTCTCAATCAGGCTATAGCTAGCATCAAATTCGGAAATCAGCTCCACAACCGTCCCATTCGGATCTTTTAAATCCTTGTAAAACAGTAGATTTTTCCGCTCGGATCCCTTCCAAACAAAAATGACCAAATAATTGCCATCTTCGGTAACGCCGCCGCTAAGTCCCCACTCCTTTTCGTCGGGACGTTCGTACACCAAAACATCGTCAGACTGGGACGTTCCAATGCGGTGGTAGTACAGCTTTTGGTAGTAATTCGTCGCCTCAAACTGCTCTGATTCCTTCGGTTCAGCGTAGCGACTGTAATAAAATCCCTCGCTGTTATGGTCCCAGGATGCGCCGGAGAACTTAATCCACTTCAGCTCATCCTCCAAATCCTTGCCTGTGGCAATTTCGCGCACCTGCCAGGTTTGCCAATCGGAGCCGGACTGGGACAAGCCATAGGCAAGATAGTTACCATCGTCGCTAATGGAATAGCCGGACAGGGCAACGGTGCCGTCTTCGGATAATTTATTGGGATCTAAAAGTTCTTTCGGTTCGCCGTCGAGGTCGTCCAGCACATACAAAACGCTCTGATTTTGTAAACCGTCGTTTTTGAAATAGAAGTAGCGATCGCCCCCGTCTCGATCTTTCCCCACCGTTTTCTTAAAAGGAATCCCAAACTTTTCGTAATCCCAAAGGGTGGTTAGGCGTTTTTGAATACCCTCGTGCCCCGGCAACTGCGCCAAATAATCTGCCGTGAACGTGCTCTGCTTTTCAATCCACTCCTGCACCTCCTGATCGTCCGCGCCGCCCTCCAGCCAACGATAGGGATCAGCGACGGTGGTGCCGTGGTAATTGTCAGTGTGGTCAACGGTGCGGGTGGCGGGATAGATCAAAGCGTCGCTGCTCATAGGGCGTGAAAATGGGGGTTAAAAACGTGAAATGGGGCGTGGAAAATAGGGCTTGAAAATTGGTGAATTTAATATTCACTTTAGATTTTATTCATAGCACCTTATTTTGTTCGTGGCAGCGTCAATTTATGGCGGCGTTAGTCAATTTATAGCGGCGTTAATTGACGGCAGCATCACTTTTTAGCAGGGTCGGAGGAAGGTTTGGCGGCTTGGGTGCGGGGCTTTAATTCTTGAAATTGCACAGGCGTCGGCTCTGAAGTGGTGCTCCTCTCTGGCGTTGGAGCGATCGCCCCCTGCTCTTCCTGAAAAATCCCAAACCATTTAAAGGGAATGCCTGCCCGGCGACCCCAGTTGGAGGCGATCGCCAACCCAATCCCCCCCACCACAAAGATCGGCGTTGGTAGCGCAATTTCCTTTAACCACTGAAACGCTTCAGTGGCCACAAATAAAACGGCAAAAATCGGAAACCAAACTTTCATCAGCGCACCGGCGGCGATCCAACACCGCTCAATCATAACCATCGGGCTTCATTGGCGATCGCTTTTTACCCACATTTTTTAGTTGATTTTTTCTCCCACCACCTCACTACTTTTTTTGCTCAATGCCGAAGCCCGCCAACGCAATTTGAGTTAGGGCTTCCCCGTCAGCGGGACGGTGGTAGTTCAAAATTTTGCGCACTCGCATTTTCGGATTAACCAACGTGATGGAATCCACCGATACAACGCTGGTGTAGTTGGTGGTTAGGGCCAGCTCGTTAGTGGTTGAGTTGAATTTGAATTGCGCGACCATCGGTTTTGATTCTTCGTAGGCGCGATCGCGAAGATAAAACCCGCTCAGCAGCCCCCCCTCTTCTCCGTCAGGCACAAACAAAAAATTCAAACCGTAGGCTTTTTTGTCCCCATGCTCCGAAACCGTCTGAAAGTCGAGATGGTAGCCCGGAAGCATGCCTAGCTTCTCCGGCTCCAGAAAATCATTGTCTGAGAGGACTTTGCATTTCATCTCCTCCTCCAGAGCGCGAATTTGAAATTCTGTTTGCGATCGCTCCACCTCTTGATGGGTCAGATAATGGTAAGTGCGATCGCTCACCCAATCGCCGACGCACGTTTCAAAAAACCGTTGAAATACCGCTAAATCCATAACCCTAATCGCCCTGGCGTGATCGCATCGATGATTGTTTAAGTTTCTCCATTGTTATACGAATCCCTAAAGACAAAACAAAATCACCACAATAAACTGACGTTAGCCCTATTCCCTGTTTCGTAGTCGCCAATTTTAGGCGTTTTATTGCCGTGGTTCTTTCCCACCCCGATCTTTTAGCTTTAGACTTCGACGGCGTCATCTGCAATGGATTGCAGGAATATTTTCAGGTGGCGTGGACAACCTATTGCACCGTGTGGAAACGGGAGGATAAAACTCCCCCGGCAGGGATTTCCCAGCGCTTTGGTCCATTGCGGGCGGTCATCGAATCCGGCTGGGAAATGCCGTTGTTGGTTTATGGGCTAATGAAGGGGCTGGACGATGCCACGCTGTTGGGGCAGTGGGATACGGTTAAGCGAGAATTAATGAAGGACTGCCCCCTGGAGGCACCCCATTTGGCGGAGGCGTTGGACCGGTGTCGCGATCGCTGGATTGAGTCAGATTTAGACCGCTGGCTGGGGCTTCATCAGTTTTATCCCGGCGTTTTGGCACAGCTAAACCGATGGCTGGACCAAGAACTGCCTTTGTTTATTATCACAACCAAGGAAGCCAGATTCGCTCGACGGCTATTGGAAAAAGCTGGGGTAATGATGCCCAAAAGCACCATTTTTGGGAAAGGCGAACATCGCCCAAAATGGCAAACTTTAGCCTTGCTGAGTGATATTGAGGACGTACGCCAGGTGTGGTTTGTAGAGGATCGCCTGTTGACGTTGGATTCGGTGGCACAGCAGCCAGAGTTGAAAGATATCGGTTTGTTTTTAGCCGATTGGGGCTACAACCGTCCGAGCGATCGCCAAGCGGCAAAGGACAATAAAAACAGTCACCTAATCAACCTCAATCAATTCAACGGCAAATTCGAGTCTTGGTTGGCTCCTTGATTAATACAAATTCGTAGCCCTTGTTGAGCATTCAGAATTAGCAGTCAGTCATAGGAAGTCGATGGGGAGCATCTCATTAAGGTAATGAGATGCTCCCAAAAATAGTGCCTATCTATCTAAGGGCTGTCATCAATTGAATCCCTAAGTCTAGATCCGTAAGGGTTTCAGCCACTAGCCTTGTTTGTTTTTAAAGGGCGTGTACTC
>CALCTI010000560.1 GCA_937894105.1 uncultured cyanobacterium | reverse complement strand
GCCCGGGACGGCAGCATTGCGGGCGGCTGGATCGGCGGCGGATGTGCCCGTGCCGCCGTCATCAAGGCGGCCAGGGCATCCTTGGAAGATGGCGAAACACGGCTGATCTCGATCCAGCCGGAAGACCTTTTGTCGGATATCGGCGTCGAGGCGGGCGAGGAACTTGGGGACAGATCCCCCCCCCCGTCAACGCCATCGGAGCCTGGGATGCGCCGGGTGTCTTTGCGATTCCCGCCGTCGCCCCCGTCCGTTGGAGAACCTCGCCTCGTTTCCCCCGAAGACAATAGCTGTGGCATGCAAACGGTGCACTTTATTACGGCGGCGGAAACCTTAACAATTTCCCTTGATTATGCGGATCCACCGGTGGATGAGGCGCTAATTGATGCGGGGCTGGCCAGTCGCGATCGCGCCGATGTGATTGACGATATTTACGAGCTGTTTTCCTTTGATGTGGAATCCATGTTGCGGGATCAGCCGTCGGGAGGGTGCGGCAGTGTGCTTTTGGGCGAGCCCTGTGAGGGATTATGACCAAATCCGGGCAAACTAAAGGCGTTTGGGATAGCTTACGAAGGATGTAACAATGCCACAGCCATCGGGCACTGGGAGTGGAGCCACATTTAGAGAAACGACAATGGCTAACGTCAAAGGAAAATTGAAACAGTGGCGATTAAAACAGTGGCGATCGCCCCGACGGCTTTTTACGATTAACGCGTTGGTCGCGT
Organism: uncultured cyanobacterium; assembly: GCA_937894105.1. Classification (GTDB taxonomy): domain Bacteria; phylum Cyanobacteriota; class Cyanobacteriia; order CACIAM-69d; family CACIAM-69d; genus CALGDE01. Next base: position 1,093 of record CALCTI010000560.1, on the reverse strand, counting down.
TGGGATGGGTGGGGTGTGGCGCTCCGGCGATCGCCCAGCCCGCTGAATTTTTTGAAGCGATGACCATGCCCGATGCGGTGCGGATGGGCGACGCCGAAACCTACACCGTCAGCGCTGCTGATAATACAACGACTACCTCGGCGGGTGTTAGCCCGGCTGGTGTGAATCCTGCTACCCCGGCTCCTACCCCGCCAAGCGCTCGTGCGAACGAGGCAGTTCCGGTGTTGGCGCAAATTGACGGACCAGTAACCTCTGTTTCTGACTTGACTGATGTGGACCCGACCCACTGGGCGTTTCAGGCATTGCGATCGCTAATTGAGCGCTATGGCTGTGTGTCAGGCTATGGGGACGGCACCTTTCGTGGCGATCGCGCCCTTTCTCGCTATGAATTTGCGGCGGCTCTCAATACTTGCTTAGACCAAATTGGTGAGCAAATTGAGGCGGCGACCCAGGATGGGGTGCGGGAGGATGATTTAGCCACCGTTCGCCGGTTGCAGCAGGAATTTCGCCAGGAACTTGCGGATTTAGACGCCCAGGTGGGGACGTTGGAGCAGCGGGTGGAGGCGCTGGAAAATCAGCAGTTTTCCACTACGGCGGTGCTCGGCGGCGAGGGCGGCCAGCACCAATCCCGCCGAGGCCCGCAGGTCGCTCGCGAGGTGACGTTTTCCCACCTTACCCGCATGCAAATTGTTAGCTCTTTTACCGGGCGCGATCGCCTGCGCCTGCAGTGGTCCTTGGGCAACGGCGAGGGGCTATCGGGAGGGAACAGCCTGGGCACTGATATGGCGCGGCTGTCGTTCCAGGGGAATAGCGATAATGAAATGCGGCTGGATTTGCTGGACTATCGTTTTGCTGCGTTTGACGACCGGGTGGTGTTCACGGTGCGTCCGGTGGGCTTTGATTTAAGTTCGGTATTGACGGCGAACTCGGGATTTTTCGATAGCGGCCGCGGTTCCATTTCCCGGTTTGGGGAAGCGAGTCCAGTGTTTAAGTTGGGGGCGCTAGATGTGGGCGGCGGGTTTGATTGGTTGGTGAGTGATACGGTGCGCTTCCAGGCGGCTTATGGCGTCTGCGATGGGGACGATCCGGAATT
>CALCTI010000559.1 GCA_937894105.1 uncultured cyanobacterium | reverse complement strand
CCGTTCAACATTAGGGAATCACAACGCCCCAATGGGCACCGTTGCCCTAAATCACAGCCTGCCCAGGGGCTAGAATCAATCAGCCCCCAAAGTTAATAGCTGCAAAGGTTTTAGCTCCTAAGATTTCCACCCTAAAAGGGTACGTATTCCCCATTACGTAAATGATACGTATTAGAAACTATAGATTTTTTTGCGTGTCAGACACCGTTTCTAAAAATCCTTCGAGGGTGGAGTTAAACTCTTCAGGTGTATCTAAATTAGCAAAATGACCAGCGCTCTTGAGATTAACGATATGTGCATTACTTCGCTTCTCTAGTCGGTCAAGTGTGCTTGGAAGAGATTTATTGATGTCCCCATCGTGCTCCCCTTTTATTAACAATAAAGGCACTTGGCTAGACGCGATCGCCTCCAAATAGTTGAAGTTAGCCAAAGCTGGAATAGTTGCTAGGATTGTCTGTCTATTCATTTGGCTCATCATCGTTTTTATAACATGCTTTGAGCCTGGGTTACGCCCAGAAGCACTGGCTAAATTTGCAATTAAACTCATGGGCAATAGTTTGTAAATTGCGCCCAGTACCTTTTCTGTAATCACGGATGTATTAAGCTCTCCGGTGGTTCCAAATGTAGTTAGGGAATGCAGGCGATGTTCATAGGAAGCTAAAATTTCAAACCCTATATTGCCGCCCATTGAATTTCCCACGTATTGGACCTTATCAATATTGAGAATGTCCAATAGGTCAACAACATCTTGCGCGCAAGAGGCTAAGTCAAATGGGCGTTTAGATTGGGAAAAACCATGGGCGATGATGTTGGGCGCGAGAATCTGAAAGCGATCGCCAAAGTAATCAAATTGCCTTGAAAATTGCTTCAGATTTGCGCCCAATCCGTGTACAAAAACGATGGTGTCGGCGCTTTCCCTTGGTCCTAAGTAATATTCAAGGGTGCCGCCCTTAATGTGAGCCCGCTGCAAATTCATTCACGTTAATTTCACCATGATTTTGTCGAGACTCGAATCACCATAATTGATGACGCGCCCTAACTTAGCCCATAAAAACGTCGGCGGGTGCCAGAAATACGGTGCTGTTGATGATGTCGCTGGGGATGGTGATGCCTTCCACAATGGCAATTAGGTCCCGAGTAAGGGGAAAGCCGGGAACGTTGGCGTTGAGATCATTTATGGCATAAACCCTTATTCCCTCAGGCGTGGTCTCGAATTCTGTTCCCTGGGCAATTACATCAGCGGGACCGTTGCGGGTTGCCAAAATCAGAGCGTCGCGGCCGGGCTCAAAATCAACAATGCGGGCAAAATCCACATCCCCGTTACCTTGGTAGAACGACCGGAAACCTAGGGGCACGGGCTGGGCAATCCCAAGCCTAAAACGGTCAAGTCCAACGCCACCGATTAAAACATCTTGCTCATTAAGCCCAAAGGAGTCGTACTCTAGGCACGGTCCGTCCACCCTAACTCTGCCGATAAAACAAGAATCGACCACGTCAAGCTGCACCCCGGTTAGGGTGTCAATGGCAGCACCGCCCACCACCGTATCGTCACCATCGGTGCCGCTAAAGGTCGCCTGGCGTCCTTCAAAATTTCCCGTCACTGAATAATGATCCGCCGCTGACAGGTAAATTCCGCCTGCATCCCGTGCTGCTTTTACGTCGGGATAGGTATCAAAATAATCCAGTTCAAACAGGGAGGAGACGGATCGAGTTTCCCCACGCCCAAAGCCAATGTAGTGCTCCAGCCCTGAAGTAAATGCTCCCTGGGCAATGGCTTCTGCTACGTCGGGGTAACGCCGCCGGTACCATTCTTCATCAAATCCGTCGGAGAAAAGCGATCGCCCCTCTGCTTCCCCGCTTCCCAGGAAATGTTGCAGCCCCGAGGCTAAGCCTCCCGACGCCACCACGGCCGCCACATCGGGGTTTGCGCCCAAATATCGCGCTTCCACATCCCCTCGATAAAACCGACTGATCAGGGTGCGCCCCTCTTGGATTCCTGAGGCGAGGAAGTGCGATCGCCCGTCAGGAATTTGCCACGACGCCACTGCCGCCGCCACATCGGGATAGCTCTCTAGATAAAATGCTTCATTAAATAATTGATCAATTACAGCCATGGGATTATTTCCTCTACGGATAAAGTTTCGAGGGTGAGAGGGGAGAGAGAGCGATCGCCGCTAACAGCTACGGGGGCGATCGCCATTGAACATGTCACTGAGACGCGTTATTAATCGGCATCAGAAACCGCAGGTGAGGGAGAGTACCGCACCGATTGAAAAATAAGCTGAGGGCTGAACCCTTGCGACGCAAGACTTAAGACTTGATCAATGACCGCCTTTACATAGACGGTGAATCGAGACGTTAATCTAGCTTCGACGCAAAAAGCTCCTGCCCTAGCTGATTGAGGGTAAAGACGCTGACGGTGCCATCTGGTGAACCCTTATCCTGGACGGATATATTACCAATTTAGGTAAAGAATTCGGTCTCGGAGGTGGGATAGAGGATGAGAGCGTCTTGCCCATCAGCCTGAGCAATGAGCTGTTCATCCTCAACCCGAATTTGCACCTGCATTTCTGGCAAAAGCTGGTAGATCCCGATGTAACGGCTGTAAACAGCGGGGTCGATATCGGCAACGTTCGGCTCATCTTGTATATTCACCGTGACCGTATCCACATCCACCGTTAAAGCGTCTAGCTGAGCTTCAACGTCGGGGGACATTCCAGCTTGATAGCGCCCACCTAAATGCTCCGCCAAGAAGCGCTCTAAGGCAGCCATGCCGGCTAAGAGGTTGGTTTCTCTGATAAAACCATGCCCTTCATCAGGGGCAATTAAATACTCCACGGGGCGATTGAGTTCCCTCAGGGCAACAACGATTTGGTCAGACTCTGCCTGCTTTACCCGAGGATCGTTGGCCCCTTGAATGACCAGCAGGGGAGCTTGGATTTGGTCCGCAGAGAATAGGGGGGATTGGGCTTCCAGGCGGGCGCGATCGCTAGGATCCTCCGGATCGCCGACCCGTTGATTGAACATGGCCCGAAGCGGAGCCCAATAAGGAGGAATAGACTCCAGAAGCGTAATCAAGTTAGAGGGACCAACGAAGGACGCGCCCGCCGCATATCGTTCGGGGGTAAACGCTAAGCCAGCGAGGGTGGCGTATCCTCCATAGGAACCGCCGAAAATGCCCACGCGATCCGGGTCGGCAATGCCTGCGTCAATTAAATACTGCACGCCGTCCGTAATATCGTGCTGCATCGCGCCCGTGCCCCATTCACGGTTTCCTGCATTGAGGAAGGTCTTACCGTAGCCGGTAGAGCCGCGAAAATTGGGTTGGAATACGGCATAGCCGCGGTTGGCGAGAAACTGGGCAATGGAATTGTAGCCCCACATATCGCGAGCCCACGGTCCTCCATGGGGGACGATAACAACGGGCAGATTTTTGGGCGCAACGCCGGGGGGCAGGGTAAGGTA
>CALCTI010000558.1 GCA_937894105.1 uncultured cyanobacterium | reverse complement strand
GGCACAAATCCCCGCAAACCGCGCACATTTACCGTTACCACTCCTCGGTTGGTACCGGATACCTTAACGGCGATCGCCTCTTTCGAATCCACCATATCCGCCAGCTGATCCCAAGCGCGCCGCTGCTCAAGCTGTAACAGGGACAATCCCACCTGCCCGTCAGCATTGGGCTCCCGCACCACCAAAAATTCCTGCTCTTGCCCCAGAGGCAACCATTCCTCAGGACTGCCTACCGCCGTACTCGGAGCTTCACCGTTGGGCAAAAACGCCGCCGACTTCCCACCAATATCCACATAAACGCCGTCGTTAGAAAACTCGGCCGGCTTTCCCTTTACGACCTGTCCCACTTCAACCACAAAATCGTGCTGATCCAAGGCTGCCATGAAATCGTCCATGGAAAAAGCAGCCTGATTAGATTGCGAAGAGGGGGCGCTTGCGTTCATAAACAACGACCTAACTTGTTTCTAGATTTTAAAAATTTGCTAAACACTAAAGGTATTAGCTTAGGCTTCCCATTGTAACGGGGACTTCCAATAAGATTCAGCCTGGTTAAATTACTGTTTAAATTAACGGGCGCCCACACTGGCTTGAAAAGCTGGGCGATCGCCCAGACGCTTCATGTAAGCCTGAATCGCCGGATAATCTGACAAATCCATCTTGAAAAATACGGGCAAATAAAATAGCAGCGATCCAACAGCCACATCCGCAACGCCAAAGTTGCTACCCGTTAAATAGTCGCGATCGCCCAAAAGCTGATTCAAAGGTTCTAACAGACGCGGCGTTTCTTTCTCCCGCCGATCTTCCACAAACAGCCCCAGTGCCAAAGTGGCATTAGCAAAGTGAACCCACTGAATGTCCACAGCGCGATCGCCCTCAGACTTCTCAGGACCGTAGGTACGATCCAAATACAGCAAAATTGCCCCAGACTCCCACAGGGTCACATCCCCATCTTCCATCGCAGGCACTTTGCCAAAGGGATTGATCTGGCGAAAGTTTGCCGTAAGGTGCTCCCCCTGTTTCATATCCAGCTGAACGAATTCGTAGGGAACGTTTAATTCTTCCAAGTACCACTGAGCGATCGCTGCTCGCGTCCTTGGAGCACCATAAAGCTTAAGCCTGTTCTGCATAGTCCGAGTATGGTTTTTAAAATACGTCTTTATCTAATGGATTGGACCATATTTCGCCCTGAAAGCTCAACTCTAAAACAAAAGCGGGTCCAAATGGACCCGCCTTCGAAACAGCTTATCTAACGCAGCCGCCTAAATACTTTCAAGTCAAAAGACCGTCGGCATTTAGATGAACAGAACGTCGCGACCGCTGAAGTTAGCAACAGGGGTGTTGTTGTTCAGAACCTGTACAAACGGAATAGGCTGTCTGAACGTACCTTGGTCGGAGAACGCTTCACCAACCTGAGCAAAGGTGAAGTTCAAGGTGGTTACACCGCCACCAGCACCGATGGGCTGAGACAGATTAGGTGCAATAACAACGCCATCAGGAGTCTGAACGCCAGCTGTACCACTTGCGAACACCGCTTCCGTACCAGCAGGACCTTCTGCGAAGAACAGAATACCGGTAGCAGGGTTGTAGTACAGACGGGTAGCTGCGGTGGATAGGGACGTACCCAACAGCTTGTTGTTCTCGCTCAAACGTCCACCGAATAAGGAGGAGGACAAGCGCACCTGGTCAGTTCCAATAGTAAAGTCGTTGATAACGTCAATTCCAGTAGGCGCATAACCGAAGTCAGCGGCAGGAGCTGCATTCGTTCCTGCGTTGGCACTTCCAGTAATCTGAATACCGGTCTGAGTAGCCACCGTTCCAGTCAAGGCTAAGGTCTCAGTTCCAACAGACGCGTTGTACTGACCCGCCAAGTTACCGAAGTTCAGGCTAGTGCCAGCGAAAGTGGTGTTAACGGCATTGCCAAACCCGGTAAACGTAGTACCAGATAGGATCAAAGTTCCGCCAGTACCCGCAGTACCTGCACGGGAGTTGAAGTCAGTAACCACAGCGCCCGTGGGGAAGGTAACACCAACGGTTCCGGTCGCAAAGGTATTACGAGTGGTACCAAAAGTCAGGGTCGCAATCTCGCTAACGCTGTTGCCTTGGAACAGGAAGATGTCAGCACCTGCGCCACCCGTTAGGATGTCGGCACCGCCTCGACCCTCAATGGTGTCGTTACCAATACCACCGGTTAAAGAGTCATTGGAAGCGTTACCAGCAAGGCTAACGGAAGTGCTGCCTGCGCCAATAACAACGTTGGGGGAATCAGTTCCCAACAGCACCGTGGAAGCATTAATACCAGTCACGGTATCGCCAGCGCCCAAAGTGATGGTGTCAGCACCAGCACCAGCAGTAATTACGTTACCGCCGCCACTTTGAACGACGTTGTTACCACCGGCGCTCAAGTCAATCTTGTTGTTCGAAGAAGGAGCGGAGCTACCCGTAATAACAACGTCATTACCAGCACCAGCAATAATGCTGAACCCAGCACTTCCAACACTCGAACCAACGGTAATCAAGTCATTACCAGCACCAGCGTCAGCAATTACGCCAGTTCCACCAACGGAGATGGCCAAGGTGTCATTACCAGCCCCACCAAATCCTTTGACAGCACTGCCATTTAAGCTCAGTGCATCATTTCCAGCATCACCAGAAATAACAGCACTTGCACTACCGACTAAAACGTCGTTGCCTTGACCACCATTGATGGTGGCAGAATCAAAGGCAGACAAGGTGTCAGTGCCGGTGTTACCAAAGCCGCGAGAGCTGCCTGCTGCATAGACAGAATCGTCGCCGTCCAAAGCAGTCAAGGTAGCTGATCCAGCAGAAGAGCCAGTCAACAAGGCATCGTTGCCCAAGTCACCGAATACACTGGGAGACCAGGAACCAACGACAATTGTGTCGTTACCTTTACCGCCGCGTAGACTGTCGTCGTTGCTGCCAGCAATGATGTAGTCATTGCCTGCGTTTCCGTTTACAAGGCTGCGACCGAAGGAACGAATTGAATCGTTGCCGTCACCACCTTGGATGGTGTCGCTACCGCCTGCGCTGGAGCCAAACAGATCAGCTACACCTTGCTCACCAAAAATGGTGTCATCCCCTAGGTCGCCGGAGAGAATAGCGTTGCCTCGGCTAATTAGGACGTCGTTGCCTTGACCACCGTTCTGGGTGTCGCCAGGACCACGGCTCAACAGTGAATCATCGCCGCCATTACCGAAAAGTCGGTTTAGTCCGGCAGAAGCACCTGCAATGGTATCGCGGCCACCAAGCCCCTGGATGGTGTCTCCAGTTAGCCCAGTTCCTACTAGAAAATTGGGAAAATTATCGCCAGTTATAGTCACTTAGTTCCACTCCTCTACGATTTGCTGTAGCTGTCGTCAGCCCTGAGTTGGGGGCAAACGGAATTTTTTTGACAATTCAGCGCTTGTTTAACTCCGAAAGCTCGCCGGTTTGGACTTTTTTAGACCTAATACAGCCAGCGCAAGTCTACCCCAGATGAACTCTCAATGTCTAGTTATGTCAACCATGACGGAACGCCTATAGGAAGGGTTCCTTATGGTTACCGATGTCTCTCTTAAACTGATTAGGATGATTAAACTAAATAATCGAATGACTGGGTAGTTTTCCGATTACAAAGGACCTGACCGGTGAAAGTTTAAGACCCTAGCCCGCTTGACGTGATCTGAGATACAGGGTTCCCAGATTTCACGTGGAAATTAGGCAATATTTAATGAACATAACAGATCTTTTTTTGAGGGCAAGGCGAGGGTGCTGAATTTTTCGAGGTTTTTGGGATGGGAGCGATGACTGGAGGGCGTAAGGTTCTGCTACAGGAGCCGGAGCGGTTGAAGGCGCGGCTGGGAGAAATTCCCCAGGAGCCGGGGGTGTATTTTATGCGCGATTCCCAGGACCATATCTTATATATAGGTAAATCAAAACATTTGCGGACTCGGGTGCGATCCTATTTCCGTCCGTTTCAGAGCCAGGCGGGGCGGGCTCCGATGGAGCAGTTGCATAGTCCGCGCATTGAGTTGATGGTGCGGCAGGTGGCGGCAGTTGAGTTTATTGTCACCGATACGGAGGCGGAGGCGTTGGCACTGGAGGCGAATGCGATTAAGTTGCATCAGCCCCATTTCAATGTGCTGCTGAAGGATGACAAGAAGTATCCCTATTTATGTATTACCTGGTCGGATAAGTATCCTCGGATGTTTATTACTCGGAAGCGGCGGCTGGGAAATTCCCGCGATCGCTATTACGGTCCTTACACGGATGCGTTTTCGTTGCGTAGTACCCTGCGCCTGGTGAAGCGGCTATTTCCATTGCGCCAGCGACGGCGGCCGTTATTTAAGGAGCGTCCTTGCTTGAACTATGACATTGGGCGGTGTCCGGGAGTTTGTCAAGATTTGATCACACCGGATCAGTATCGGGCGACGTTGAATCGGGTGGCGATGATTTTTCAGGGGCGCACCGATGAGTTGATTACGGAGCTGGAGCGGCAAATGGTGGCGGCGGCGGAGGAGTTGAATTTTG